>JAZKZA010000155.1:0-6798 GCA_045612445.1 Eubacteriales bacterium
GGCGGCTCGCCCGACAAGGCAATGCGCAGTGCTATGACCTATGCGGTGGACAAGTATCTTAAGAACACCGGTAAGTATACGAAAAACGAAGCAAAGATCACCTTTAACGACGTTGCAGACTGCTTGATATACGTCAGCAACAGCTTCTCGACCCTGACCTCTTACGAGAACCAGACCAAGAAATCGATCACCAACAGTTTCATTTACGAAGCTATGAACGAGTTTCTGAGGCATAATCTCGAGGTCTACTTCATGGAAAACCCCATGGAGGCGGAAACGCTTGCGACACAGGTGCTTATCAACAAGCGTTCGCGAGAGTCGGCTGAAAGCACCCGTCTTAATATCAAGAAAAAGCTAACAGGAACTATCGACATTGCAAACCGCGTTGAGAAGTTTGTCAACTGCCGTTCAAAGGATCCCGCTGTTCGTGAGCTTTATATCGTTGAAGGAGATTCGGCGCTGACCTCCTGTAAGCTTGGTCGAAATGCCGAGTATCAAGCCATCATTCCGGTTCGCGGTAAGACGCTGAACTGCTTGAAGAGCAGCTACGAAAAGATCTTCAAAAACGAGATCATTACCGACCTTTTGAAGGTAATCGGATGCGGTGTCGAGATCAACGGCAAGGTCAAGGGAGACATTGCAGCGTTCGATATGAGCCTGCTTCGCTGGTCCAAAATAATCATATGCACCGATGCCGACGAGGACGGCTTCCAGATACGCACCCTGCTGCTCACTCTTTTCTATCGCTTGCTCCCGACCCTTATAAAAGAGGAAAAGGTCTTCATCGCAGAGTCGCCGCTGTTCGAGATATCAACCAAGGACAAGACCTATTTTGCCTACGATGAGTTCGAAAAGGCAAGCATACTCAAAAAGCTTGAGGGTAAAAAGTACACCCTTCAAAGATCAAAGGGACTTGGTGAAAACGAGCCCGAGATGATGTGGGAAACCACTATGAACCCCGAGACCCGTCGTCTCGTTTCGATAAAATCCGCCGACCCGAAGGCTACCGAATGGATATTTGACACGCTTCTTGGCGACTCGCTTGCCGAGCGTAAGCGCTTTATCAGCGATCACGGTGCTGAATACATTAAGGAGGCTGACATTTAATGACCTACGATATTTTCAGAATAGTCGGGCTCGTCCGTTTTTACGCGCTCCGGCTGCTCTCTGTCGCCCCTACCTGGTATTACGTTATCTTCGGTGCTTCAGTGATAGTTTGTATAGCCCTTCCCTATCTTATGGGCGGACTGAACTTTGCTATTATACTGTCCAAGAAGAAATACGGCGTTGACATTCGTGACTTCGGATCGGGCAACGCCGGAATGACCAATATGCGCCGAACCTTCGGCAAAAAGGCGGGAGTTATCACGCTCGCGGGCGACATGGCAAAGACCGTCGTTTCCTGCCTGCTCGGTTATCTTCTGCTCGGCAGGCTCGGTGCGTACATCGCAGGATTTTTCTGCATAATGGGTCATATGTTCCCCCTGCAGTATAAGTTCAAGGGAGGAAAGGGCGTGGCTTGTACCGCGATCGTGGTGCTTATGACCGATCTTGGCAGCCCTGTCTACTACTTCCCCGTAATATTCGTTATCCTTCTTGCCTGCTTTGTCTTTATAGTTCTCAGCACGAAATATCTCTCGCTCGGCTCTATTATGTCAGTGGCTCTCTTTCCGCTCTTCAGAAACGCGTTTGAGATGTCTGCCTTCACGGCTATGTCTGCCGAGATAGCCAAATCACTTGAGTCCGGAGTTGAGCTTGATGCGTACAGACAGCTGCTTTATTCGATCTCTCTGACAGACGTTTCCTTCTACGCCATAATCTCGGTCATGATCGCCGTTATGGTCATCTTTATGCACCGAGCCAACATGAAGCGAATGCTCGACCGTGAAGAGCCGAAGTTCGAGATCGGCAAGAAAACCGAAAAACCTATTTTTGAAGAAAAAGACGGTAATTAAAAATGTCTATTCCCGTAAAAAACAGTCTTGCAGAGCTGGTTATCCGCTCCGCAACGCTTGGCGCATTAAAAAAGGCGGTCTTTTCAAAGCCGCAGGATAAGTCTCTGATACGCGCCGTTCTTACTCTGCGACAGATAAACGGTCGCCGCGCTCTGCAGCTCGAGAGCTTTCACACCGACAACAAAGCAACTCATAAAAATCTGTTTCTTGACGACTCTTCGGTCTTGACCGATCTCGTTTCGTTCGCAGACGGATTTTCACAGATAAATCTACTGACCACCGCAGGCGACTGTGAATACCGCAGCTCGTCCTCCGGTCGCGAGGTGCTCCTTGGGGGAGACAAGCTCTCTCGCGCTCTGAGCTCTCCCGTAAAGGTGCTTGACGTTTCCGGAAATGACCGTGAGAAGAACCGTATCCTGTCCGGCTCCGAGCCGTTTTTGATAACGCTCGGGGTCAGCGACAAAAACGGTCGTCCTCACGACAAAAAGCTACCCAAGCTTCGTCAGATAAACCGTTTTCTCGAATACGTTCGCGATACCGAAAAGCACCTGCCGTCGAGCGGTACTCTGACCATATGCGATCTCTGCTGCGGAAAGAGCTACCTTTCATTTGCGATCTACCACTATTTCACGGTAATAAAAAAGCGCGACGTGGAGATGTACTGCGTCGATCTCAAGGACGACGTTATGCGTTTTTGCGCCGACGCCGCCGAAAAGCTCGGCTTTTCGGGTCTGCACTTCACGTCGGGCGACGTTTCGGCGTATGAACCTCCGCGAAAGCCCGATATGGTCGTATCTCTTCACGCCTGCGACACTGCCACCGATCTCGTTCTGAACAAGGCTGCCGATTGGCGAGTTAAGGTCGTGCTGTCAACTCCGTGCTGTCATCATGAGCTGAATCATAACCTCAACTGTCCCGCCGTCTCCTTCATAGCCGAGCATTCGATGCTACGTCAGAAATTCTGTGACGCCGCGACCGACGCTCTGCGCTTGAAAAAGCTTCAGTCGGTCGGTTACAGTGTTGAAGCCGTTGAGCTTGTCGACCCCGACGATACGCCGAAGAATATTCTTTTGCGCGCAATTTTGACAGGAAAAGAAAATAAGTCGGCGCTGGAGGAATATCTGGCGGTTCGTCGTTTCTTATACGGTGACGGCAAATGACCTATATCAACGCCGTTAAATTCTTAAACTCACGCGCCGAGGGAGTTCCCTCTCCCGAACGAATGAGACTGCTCTGCCGCTATCTCGGAGACCCCCAGCGACAGCTTCGCTTCATACACATAGCGGGCGGCGCGGGAAAAAGCTCGACCGCAACTATGCTCTCGGTGATCCTTGCCGAATCGGGATATAAGATAGGAAGGCTTACGACCTCGATGGTTCGTGAAGACAGAGAGCTTATTTCTCTGTCAAATTCCCCCATCTCTCACAAGGATTTTGCTAAATACGTTGAGCAGGTCGTATCTGCCGCCGAAGAGATGAAGGCAGATATACTATCCGCGTCAGATTCGGGCGAACCGGTTGAGGACGACAACTCTCGCTCTAATAAAAAGCCCAAGATAACAAAAAATCTTCTCGAGGGACGTATCTCGCCCGACCCCATAAGATCAGAGATCGTGACCGCCGCAGCATTTCTTGCTTTCAGGGAAAACGACTGTAATCTGACCCTTCTTGAGTGCGGCGAGAGCCGCGCTGATCCGACCAGCATAATCGACCCACCTCTTGTTTCCGTAATTTGCGGTAAAAGCTTTTCGGAGGACCAGCTCAGAACCGGTGTCGGTATAATTCGCCGCGGAACGCGTGAGGTCGTTTCCTCCGCTCCTATGGGAGAGGCATATAACGCCATTCTTGACGCCTGCGTCAGAACCGGCGCAAGACTTACCGTTCCCGCAAGAGGCGAGCTGAAGCTTACCCGTTCGGGACTCGGAAGCCGCGATTTCGAGTATCGAGGCAAGGAATACTCAGTTCCATTTTGCGCGGAGTATCAGCTTATGAACGCTTTGACCGCCATAGAAACGGTCTACGCTCTGCGAAGGACCGGAACAGCCTTGCACAGTGCCGACGTGGCACGCGGCATCTCTCGCGCCAGAATACCGCTTCGCTTTGAGCTTTTTGCCGCATCTCCTGCCGTTATAATAGACGGTGCTGCCACAAAAGAGGAGTCCTTAACGCTATGTGAATCGCTGCGTGCCGTTTCGCATATGATCGGCAACAGGCTGGTGCTGGTAAGCGACGGTCAGATATGTCTTTCAACCGAGCAGCTCGAAGAGAACGGCTTTTCGGTGGTAGAAGAAATGTCTCCCGTGACCGAAGCCGACGACAAGCGCGTTGCCGCTCGACTTCACCGTCTCTGTCCCGACGAAGTCATGCTCATTATCGGTTCTCTCTCATTTACGGGGAGGGTAAAAAACGCCGTTCTGCGTTTTATGGCGTATACTTAACAAAAGAAGCAACGGTCAAGCGACCGTTGCTTCTTTTGTTGACATTTCAACGAAGATATGATATAATTTAGTTTGACGTTGAAAATTCAACAGAACAAAAGTCAAGGAGGTTACCTTGAAAGAAAGATTTGAAACCTTCACCGTGCTGATCGCCAAGATCAGTCGAAACATTCGCAGGATAAAAAATCACGAAATGGCGGAATACGACCTTCGAAGTCCGCACGTATCCTGTCTTTATTATTTATATTCGTCAGCCCCGCTTACCGCCGCCGAGCTTTGCGAGCGTTGTGAGGAGGACAAAGCAACGATATCCCGCTCGCTTGACCACCTCAAGAAAAACGGCTATCTCGAAAACGTGGCTGCCGGCTCGAAGCGCTACAAAGCCCCGCTCGTTCTGACCGACAAGGGTAAAGCGGTAGGAAAGAAGATATCCGACAAGATCAATAGCGTACTCGACGAGATCAGTCGAGATCTGAGCGAAAATGAGCGAGTTGAGTTCTATCGCAGCCTGTCGGTCATATCGGAGGGACTTGACGCCATCGGAGCTCGTCTGGAGGAAAGATCAGCTCGCAACGCATCCGATACCATAGCTTGACGCATAGCGTTCAGCATACGAGCCCGTCGCGCAGTATACCGTGATCCCCTTGCAATAGGCAAAGGCATCGTATCCGATCTCGGTAACCGTATCGGGTATCGTCACACTTTTAAGCGAAGTGCAGCCTGAAAAGGCAAACCAACCAAGACTTATAACTCCGCTCGGTATAGAGACAGACGTCAGCTTGGTGTTGCCCGAAAAAACACTGTCGGCTATAGCCGTTACGCTATACTCTCCCAGCTTTTCGGGGATAACGAGGACCGAATAATTCCCACTATAGCCCGTTATAACGGCGCCGCCGTTTTCAACCGTATATGTAAAGGGCGAGGGCTCTGACGCATCTGCAGTCGTATCGGACGACGGTGCGTCGGTCTTGCCCGCCTCTGCGAGCAGGCTCTCAAGCTGGGCAAGCTTTTTCGAGTATTCCGCCTCGTTTCTTTCGTTTTCGGCACGAAGCTGATCGACCTCCCCCTCAAGCAAGCTTATAAGGCTTGAATATACGTCGTTCGGGACAGCGGTGTCGTCGTTTGTTCCACCGCCGGACGAGCAGGACGACAAACAAAACAACACAATAAAAGCGGTAATAAAAATCGCAATAATTCTCAAGGTAATTTTCCTCCGTTTATGATTTTTACATCTTTACGAGTCAAGTATACCTTAAAGGCACGGTACATTTCAAGCGGATTATGTCGACGCGAAAAATGTTTATATCTCCGCTCTTGACCGCCGATGATTTATCTGATATAATTATAATGTAAATTTTTTGTATTAATTACAATACTGGAGCTGTTATGAAAAATTCAAAGATCACCCAACCCATAGCAAACTACGTCCAAAACGCAAAGGAGGACTTTCGCAACCGAAAAAAGACGGTTCGAAATTACACCCCTATCTCGTCGATGAGGCACTTCGGTGAAAAGATCTCCAACTTCGGAGACCGAAACGCACTTATGTGGTTTGACAGTAAAAGAGTTATCCACTCACTGTCTTATTCCGATCTTTCTGCTAAAATAAAAAGTCTCGCCGCAGGATTTTCCTCGCTGGGATATAAGGACCGTCGTATCGCAATAATCGGAGAGACCTCTCCCGAATGGGTAGCGACATACGTTGCGGTTATCGCGTCGGGTAACGTCGTTATTCCTATGGACAAGGAGCTGAAGATCGAAGAGATCGAGGGATTCCTTGAGTTTGCCGAGGCGGACGCTATCGTGTTCTCCAAGAGCTTTAACGAAAAGTTTGCCAACGCCGTTGAAAATCACAAGACCGTATCCCGTTTTATCCCTCTTGATGCCGAGGGCTGTCCCTTTGCTGGCAGTGATAAGGTCACTACATTCAGCGAGCTTCTCTCAAACGGATCCAAACTTGTCAAGGAAGGCTACGAGTTCCCGCGAGTTGAAAACCTTGACCGTATGTCGGTCATGCTCTTTACCTCCGGAACCACCGGAACGAGCAAGTGCGTTATGCTCTCCGAGAGAAACGTTACGGCATCTGTCAACGCTGCCTGCGAAAGCGTAAACTTCTGCCCGGAGGATACTATCGTTTCGGTTCTTCCCCTTCATCACACCTATGAGCTTTGCTGTCTCATTGCAGGACTGAACTACGGAATGAGCATCGGTATCAACGACTCGCTCAAGCGCGTTATAAAGAACTTCGAGGCGTTCAAGCCCACAGGTCTTGTTCTCGTTCCCCTTTTCGTTACGACCATGAACAAAAAGATCTGGGAGGAGGCTAAAAAGAGCCGTCGCGACCGTCTGCTCAAGACCGCTCTCAAGGTATCCAAGGTCACAAGATGAAGTCGGATCGTAGCCATG
>JAZKZA010000156.1:0-3601 GCA_045612445.1 Eubacteriales bacterium
TGTTTTGAATGCCAAACGCAATCCTCTCCCGCCGCCTGTCCCGACGCGCCGCCCCCTGCCGTCCCCTGCCGGAGCTGCTCGGCGGAAGCCGACTACCGCGCCGTTGACGGCACCGCCTACTGCGCCGACTGTATCTGCGAAATGTCCCTTGATGAGATATTGCGGTTTTGCGGATTTGATAGCGCGCTGAAAATCGTTATGCTGATGGCGGGCCTCTCTGCCGACGTATCGCGAGTCGGGTCGAAGGACTGGAGAACATTTGTTCGAAAGGGAGAGCTTCCCCGCTCGAGATAAGCCCAACACGCCGTTTATTATTAAGGAGATCATGACCGAAAAAGAAACCATAGATATACGTCGACGTCTCTCGTCCTACCGTTCGTACGCCACCGCGATCGATGCCCTGCCCGCGCAGGACGAGTCGCTGCCCGCACTTCGCGCCGAGCTGTTTTTCATTCGCCGCTCGGTGTTGCGCCTCCCCGAATCTCCCGAAAAGCTGCTGCTCTACCGCCACTTCATCTGCGGAGATACCATGGAAAGATGCGCCGAGCTGCTCGGCATCTCGCGTCGCTCGGTCTTCCGACTGCAAAAGCGGGCGTTCGAGCTCTACCTTTCCAAGAACCCCTCCGACGAGGAGGTGCGGGTGTTGTAAACCTTCCGTCAAAATGCACAAATATATTCGACTTTTTTCGCCAAAAATTTTGCTCACCATTTTTTCACCAAAATTTTGAATGAAAAATCGTCAATTTTGATGATTTACAAATCGTGCCGCCCGTGCTATAATAATCCTCGCGAGATGCAGTCATGGGCCAACGGCTGCGCTCGTCATAATACCACACACAGCGCTCACACGTTTGCTGCGGAATATCAATCTTATGATATCACCTCGCCGCGAGCAGTCGTCGCTGTGTTTTTTTGCGCTTTTTTCGGCGTTTATTTGTTAATATTATAAAAATATTTATAAGTTTGTGGAAATATTGATATATTTGTGTTATAATATATACTTGAATATGTGTAACCCCCCTTGAAAGGAAAAAAGATGTCCAGCTATACCGAACATATCGAAAAAATGTCCCTGCCGCTCGTTGCCGCGGCAGATCTCGTTGCGTTTCCTCAGTTTGCCATCAATCTCGAGATAGACGCCGCCGAAAACCGTGAAGCCGTCTCAGCGGCGCTCGGAAGTGACAGGCTCGTTTTCGTCATAAATTCCGCCCTCAACGGTAACAAGAACTACACCGTCGGAACCGTTTGCCGCGTCAAGCAGTCAAACGTAGACTCGGACGGTCACCTGCAGGTCACGGCAGAAGGCGTTTGCCGCGCCGAGCTGCTCTCGGTCACCGAGACCGAGTCGGGATCTGTCGCCGACGTCCTTGCCAAGACGGTCACGCTCGACGACCGCGGCGGAGTTCGCGGCGAGGCGTACATTCGCGAGGCATCGCGAGTTCTGACCGAGGTCGCCTCCTTCTTCCCCAAGATGGCAGAGGAGGTCTCGCGCGATCTTGCCACCATCAACGAGCCCGGTCTGTTTGCCGACTACCTTGCCGCAAACGTCATGATCCGTCCCGCAGACAAGCAAAGAGTGCTTGACTGCTTTGACCCCATGACCCGTATCGAGGTAGCCGTCACCCTGCTTCGCGACGAGGCAAAGCTGCTCGAATGCGAGCTTCAGATACACAAAAAGGTCCTCTCCCGCATAAACGAGGGTCAGCGAGACCGTTACCTGCGCGAGCAGATGACCGTTTTGCGCGAGGAGCTCGGAGATTTCGACGACGAGGACGAGTACTACGCTCGCATCGTCGCCATGTCGCTCCCCGAGGAGATAGAGCAAAAGCTGCTCCGCGAGAACGAGCGTATGGCAAAAGCCCCCTTCGGCTCTGCCGAGGCGGGAGTTCTCCGCAACTACCTCGACGTCTGCCTCGAGCTGCCCTGGAACAGCTCGACCGAGGACCGCACCGACGTCGCTTACGCCCGTCGCGTCCTCGAGGAGGACCACGACGGTATGGAAAAGATAAAGGAACGTATCCTTGAATTTCTTGCGGTCAAAAAGCTCAACCCCGAGCTGAAGAATCAGCTCATCTGCCTCGTTGGCCCTCCCGGAACGGGTAAGACCTCGATCGCCCGCTCGATCGCCAAGGCCATGAACCGAGAATACGTTCGCGTGTCGCTTGGCGGCGTTCACGACGAGGCCGACATTCGCGGTCACCGCAAGACCTATATCGGAGCTATGCCCGGTCGTATCATCGACGCGATGGTGCGCGCCAAGGTGAACAACCCGCTGATGCTGCTCGACGAGATCGACAAGGTCGGCAAGGACAGTCGCGGCGACCCCGCTTCGGCTCTGCTTGAGGTGCTTGGCCCCGTGCAGAACAAGTTCTTCCGCGATCACTTCGTTGAGCTTCCCTTCGACCTTTCGGGCTGTATCTTCGTTTGTACGGCGAACAGTCTCGACACCATTCCCCGCCCTTTGATCGACCGTATGGAGATCATCGAGCTGACAAGCTACACCCGCCGCGAAAAGCTGATGATAGCCAAGCATCACCTCGTCAAGAAGCAGTCGAGAAGACACGGACTCGACGGTCGACGTCTCCGCTTCACCGACGAGGCTATCTACGAAATAATAGATTATTACACCCGTGAGGCCGGCGTTCGCAACCTTGAGCGCGAGCTCGCCGCCGTCTGCCGCAAGGCGGCTATGATGATCGTCGAGGGCAAGTGCGGACGAGTTACCGTCACGCCCGAAACGGTACGCGAGATGCTGGGCGCGAGAAAGCTCGTTCCCGAAAAGCTCTCGCCCGAAAACGAGGTCGGAGTGGTCAACGGACTCGCCTACACCGAGGTGGGCGGCGACCTACTCAAGATCGAGGTCGCGCTTCTCGAGGGCAGCGGTAAGCTCGAGCTGACCGGCTCGCTCGGCGACGTTATGAAGGAGTCGGCACGCGCCGCCGTCAGCTACATACGCTCTATCGCGCGCGAGCTTGACATCGACCCCGATTTCCATAAAAAATACGACCTGCACCTCCACTTCCCCGAGGGTGCCGTCCCGAAGGACGGTCCGTCGGCAGGTATCGCGATGGTCACGGCTATCGCCAGCGCGCTGACCGGACGCCCCGTATACCGCGACGTCGCTATGACGGGTGAGGTGACCCTGCGCGGTCGCGTGCTTGCCATCGGAGGACTTCGCGAAAAGACGATGGCGGCATACGCCATGGGCATCAAGCGAGTGCTGATCCCCGCCGACAACGTATGTAACCTTCCGGATATCGATCCCGAGGCAAGAGAGAATCTTGAGTTCATTCCGGTCAAAAACGTGACCGAGGTGCTCGATCACTCCCTTTGCCCCGTCATTCACAAGACCGAGTTGAGAACTCCCTTGCACAGGGTCGAGACTCCGGTCGTAACCGAACAAATCTCTTCAAAAGGAGACGCCTGCCGTGCTTAATCTTTCGGACGTCAGCCTGCGCATCTCGGCAGGTAGCCCCTCGCAGTTCCCCCGCGACGCCATGCCGCAGATCGCCTTTTCGGGGCGCTCGAACGTCGGCAAGTCCTCGCTGATAAATACCCTTCTCGGTCGTCGCTCGCTGGCTCGCGTCAGCGGAACGCCGGG
>JAZKZA010000157.1:0-4475 GCA_045612445.1 Eubacteriales bacterium
GGCGGTCGGCGGTATGGGTGAGGACGGACGAACGCTGGTCTCCAAGTCAAGCTACCGAATCCTAAATACCCTTTACACCCTCGGACCTGCACCCGAGCCAAATCTGACGGTTCTGTGGTCAAATTCGATGCCCGAGCCCTTCAAGCGCTTTTGCGCCAAGGTCTCGGCGGACACCGATTCGATACAGTACGAAAACGACGACGTAATGCGTCCCATATACGGTGACGATTACGCCATCGCCTGCTGCGTTTCGGCAATGAGGATCGGAAAGCAGATGCAGTTCTTCGGCGCTCGCTGTAATCTTGCAAAGCTGCTGCTGATCGCTATAAACGGAGGCTACGATACGACAAGCGGCATACACATAGGACCGCAGATGGATATTATTTCGGGCGATAAGCTTGAGTACCGTGAGGTCATGGCTCGCTTTGAGACGTATATAGAATGGCTCAGCCGACTGTACGTCAACACGATGAACGTCATTCACTATATGCACGACCGCTACGCCTATGAAAAGATACAGATGGCGTTGCACGATACCGACGTCGGTCGCTTTATGGCGTTCGGTGTTGCAGGTCTTTCGGTGGTTGCAGACTCGATCAGTGCGATCAAGTTTGCGTCGGTTCGCCCCATTCGAGACGAAAACGGATTTATCACCGACTTTGAAACGGTTGGTGAGTTCCCCAAATACGGCAACGACGACGACCGTGTTGACCTCATAGCAAAGGATATAACCCACAAGGTCATAACCGAGCTTCGTAAAACGCCGACTTACCGTAACGCCGAGCATACCTTGTCGGTGCTGACTATAACCTCTAACGTTATGTACGGTAAGAACACCGGAGCAACGCCGGATGGACGTGCCGCCGGAGAAGCCTTTGCACCGGGAGCAAACCCGATGCATAACCGTGAGGAGAACGGTGCGCTCGCCTCGCTCAATTCGGTCGCCAAGATCAGCTACGACGATTGCCGAGACGGTATCTCGAACACCTTCTCGATAACGCCCGATGCCCTTGGTCACGATGAGGAGTCACGCGTGACAAATCTCGTCTCTATCATGGACGGTTATTTCGCCAAGAAGGCACACCATATAAACGTAAACGTTATGAACAGGGAAACGCTTATGAAGGCGTACGAAAACCCCGAGGCGTATCCTAATCTAACAATTCGCGTCTCAGGCTATGCCGTAAATTTCTGTAAGCTCTCGCGCGAGCAGCAGAGAGAGGTCATAAGCCGAACCTTCCACGAAAAGATATGACGGGAAGAGTACATTCCATACAAAGCATGGGAACGGTGGACGGGCCGGGCGTGCGCTACGTCGTCTTTCTTCAGGGCTGTAATTTGAGATGTGCCTGCTGTCATAACCCGGATACGTGGAGTATAAACGAGGGAGTCGAGTATACCGCCGAGGAGATCGTCTCAAGGGCAGAAAGATTTCGCGAGTATTTCGGCAGAGAAGGGGGAGTTACTCTCTCGGGCGGTGAGCCGCTGTTGCAGGCAGAGTTTGCCGGAGAGGTCTTTGACCGTTGCCATAAGGCGGGGATAAACACCTGCCTCGATACCTCGGGAAGCCTGCTGACCGACGCGGTCAAGGCGCTGCTCGACGAGACCGACCGAGTGCTTCTCGACGTTAAGTACACGGCCGACGAGCTTTATCAAGAATACGTCGGCTGCGGACTTAAACGGGTGCTGGAGTTTCTTGATTACCTTGATGAAAAGGGAATAGCAACAACGCTGCGGCAGGTCGTGATACCGGGGCTGAACGATAACGCCGAGAACGTGCTGAAGCTCAAGGCGATCGCGAGGTCGCATAAATGCGTCGATAAAGTGGAGCTTTTGCCCTTCAGAAAGCTGTGCGAGGTCAAGTATAAAGCTATGTCGATAGACTTTCCGTTAGCCAACGTCGACGAGCCGACGGGCGAAAAAATGACTTCCTTGCGCGCGATGCTGTAAGAAAAAGACCGAGAACAGAGTTCTCGGCCTTTTGTTTATTTTGTAACCATGTGAACGTTAACGTGGGGGTAGGAGAAGGAGATATTGTTTTTCTCAAAGGTCGGCTTTATGGCGTCCATAACGTCGAAATATACCGTCCAATAATCCTTGTTTTCGCACCAAGCGCGAGCGGTGTAGCAGATGTCGTTGTCTCTGAATTCCTTGACGTGAGCGACAGGCTTGATATTGTCCTCCTTGAGGACCAGAGGGTGCTCGTTCAGCAGCTGAAGAAGGATCGAACGTACCTTTTCTACGTCGTCGTCGTAGGAAACGCAAACCAGAAATTCAACTCTGCGACGAAGCGCGTTGGAGTAGTTAACTATGCTGTCGTTGGCAATCTTGCTGTTGGGGATCTGGACGAGCTTTTTGTCGGGCGTGTCCAGCTTGGTGTAAAACATACCGACCTCACGGACCGTGCCCGATTCGCCGCCGGCTTCAACGTAGTCACCGATCTTAAAGGGGTGATTTGAGATTATCTGAATACCGCCGAATACGTTGCTCAGGAAGTCCTGGATCGCCAACGAAAACGCAACACCGATGACAGAAAGAGCGGCGATCAGGGATGAAACCGAAATACCCAGACTGCTGAGCGCGATAATAACGGTCGTAAACAAAAGGAAGGACTTTACAACGATGCGTAAGATCTTGAAGACCAAGGTATCTAACTTTGAGCGCTTTAGAAGTCTGTCAAAGAGGACCATGATCAGCTTGACCGCCAGTAAACAAATGGCAACCAAGCAAACGGTTACGATCGCTTGAGTAAAATTAAGCGAGTTAAAAAAATCCAAAATGGAAGACATATATTGTTCTCCTTAAAAACGTTTGATTCAGCGCAGGACATTATATCACGTTCTTGATCTTTTGTCAAGGCGAGCCTCGCGAGAGGGGAAGATCAAGCGGCGGCGTTGCGCCGTGAAGCGAAGCGCACACTAACCTCACCGTGAGCCGAAGCCCTGCTTCATTTTTTCATGTGCCGCAGGTGCGCTTCATTTCCAAAACAAAAAGCACTTCTTGCGAAGTGCTTTTTGTTTTGGCGCGTGTTGACAAAAAAGATGCCAGCTGTTTTTATTCTGCAATTCGCCATCTCATAGATTCGGCGATAACATAACGTCCCTTTTCTGTTATGACTTATTCGCATTCTTTGCGTTGAAGTTTTCGCAAAGCAGGTTCATTGCCGTGCACAGCTTGTGGAAATACACGAAAGGACCGACGCAAATAAAGGAACCGAACACGTACCAGCCCCAGAAATCGCCCATGTCGAACGAGTAGTTAATTTTTTGCTCTGCCAATGCATCCTCCACGCGCCGGGTAATGATATAGAACCACGCCGCAATCACGATTTGGAAGGTAAAGATAGACAAAAGCCATGCAAACAGATAGTTGAAGGTCTTGTTACCATCGCGTCTGGGCGCGACTTTGTCGATGTCAAACGAGAAGGGGATGAAAAACACAATGCTGTAAATGCCCAGTGTCAGAATGTTTAAGATCATCAACTTCCACATGCTTCTGTTGGTTTTCAGCTTGAGTTCCTTGCGCGCGCGTTCTTTGGCTTCGGCTTCGTAGTCAAGATCGTAAGGATATGCCATAAGTATTCTCCTTTTTGCGTTTTTTTCATTGTATCACAGAAGTAATGCTTCGTCAATATGTGCAATCCACTATTTGTTGTTTTATTACGTCATATGATACCGAATTTTCATAAAACTCGACGGCTTGAGAAAGATCAACAGTAGCATTTATGGCGGCATTATACTCGTCCTTGCTTACAGTTTTGCCATTTATAAAATACTCATTAATAATTTCATAATCATCGTTTTTGCTGTTTTCGAGGGGCACATAACGATCTGTACGTGATGCTTTGAGAATCTGAGAAAATCCGTTTTGGTCGAGCTTATATACATTGTCGTAATACTGCCCCATATGCCCGTTTTGATTGATAACGATTCCGTTGCGTTTGACATATTTTCCGCCAAACAATCGTCCCAAATGTTGCTCAATAAGGCGACTGTTTTTGTATGAGTAGATGAGGTCGCCTTCGGCCTCAGACCACCCATTCACATATAACTCAGGGATATCATCATTATCAACATAGACAAGCGCATAATGAGAATCATAACCGTAACCTAATTTTTCTTTTTGCCCTTCTCTTTCCTCTATTACATTTAAATAAGCTGATTTCCAGTCAAGAAAAGTGCCATCACCGTCATTTTCTGTAGTGCTTGTATCAGGGTTTGTGGTAAGATTACTATTTTCGTCAAGCGAATCTTCTGTATTTTCCTGTTGGCTATAATGTATCGGCAATTGACAAGCGCACAAAAGCATGGCAATTGAAAACAAAAGCACTAAAAAACAAAACACCTTCTTCATAAAAGTAAACCTACCTCCTTTAATCTTATACATCTGTTTATTATTGCGGGATCAACTAAGTATATTATATCATAAAAAAATTGATAATCGACGCTCGCTTTGTTAATTTGCAAATTATTTAC
>JAZKZA010000158.1:0-1897 GCA_045612445.1 Eubacteriales bacterium
CGTACGTTTGATGGATGCCGACGGAAACGAGGTCGAGGACGGTGAGACCGGAGAGATCTGCATCAAGACCGAGATAGGTAAAACACCCGGTCTGTTTATCGGCTATTACAATAACAAGGAAAGCACCGAGGAGGCGTGGCACGACGGATTCTATCACACCGGTGACACGGCGTGGCGAGACGAGGACGGATACTTCCACTACGTTGGAAGGACCGACGACCTTATCAAGTCCTCTGGATACCGAATCGGACCGTTTGAGATCGAAAGCGTTATCATGGAGCTGCCCTACGTTCTTGAGTGTGCGGTTACCGCCGCTCCCGACGAGATACGCGGACAGGTCGTTAAGGCAGATATCGTTCTGACCCGCGGTACGGTTGCGAGCGTTGCTCTGAAAAAGGAGATCCAGGACTACGTCAAGACGCATACCGCACCGTACAAGTACCCCAGAATCGTCGAGTTCCTTGACGAAATGCCCAAGACGGTCAGCGGAAAGATCAAGAGAAACGAGCTTCGCGCCCGTAGCTGGAACAAATAAAAATAAGGACTGTTGCGTGGCAACAGTCCTCTTTTTTAGCAAGTGCAGTGCTTGTCGGGTCTGTCCTTGCAGGGAGAGGGAGAGGGGGGCGCGGAAAGAACGCCAAACTCCGAAACGGGGAAGGGCATCTTTCTGAAAACGCTGCAGGGGTCGCTATCGGACGGCTCGAAGCATTCCTTGTCGGGAACGGAGTACTCGCTCGCAGAAACGAGATACTGACCGGGGCGAATGAGACGAACGACCGAGAAGATGCCGAGAGATACGGCAAGATAACGTCCGCAGTTGTCGGGGCAAAGCTCGCCGGAGAGGCAGGAAACGACGGGGAGCGGAATGTCGTGGCAGGAACAAACACAACGGCAAGCGCACTTTTCGTCTACGATCTTAACACCAAGAACGACGGGGTCGACGACCTCAACAACGGCAGTGGGAAGACTGCGGCAAGAGGAGCAGGGCTCGGGGAGCGAGCAAAAGCCGGAGCTTTCTGAGCTGCTGCGGAAGACGTTGACCGAGCTCTCGCCACCGTAAAGAACGACGTTCTTGTCAAGCACAGCCATACCGTCGAACTCCTGGGAGCGACCGCCGCCGACGCAGGCCTCAAAGGTCATACGAACGAAATAACGGATCGAGACCGAATGAAAACCGCGGTTAAACTGTACGGGATCGATACCGATAGAGGTCCAAACGATCTCTGCCTCCTTGGCGCGAACTGCGCCGGTGCGGGCGATTATATCGTTGCCGAATCCGGTGAGGAAAACGCGAACGTTCTCAAAGCAATCGCGATCGCGGCAGGAGTCGAGTATACGGTTGGTCACGATGCAGACGCTCTCGCGGGAGGGCGAGGGGCAGGGGAATCTGCAATCTGCCATAAAAATACCTCCTTGATAGATATGAATAGGATATTGAGGCCGAGAGGCGACCTCTTTTCCTTAATATCTTATGCACCTCGGCGCGAAATGACACCGATAAACTTGAATAAGGTCGAAAACGGGTCGGTAGGTGTCGCGATATGAAATAAAGAGAGAGATTTAATAAAATTTTTTTGGTTTTCTATTGACAAAAGAGAAGGTTTGTGATAGAATATACGGCGTTGGGGCATTAGCGCAGTTGGGAGCGCACAACACTGGCAGTGTTGGGGTCAGGGGTTCGAATCCCCTATGCTCCACCAAATAAAAACCGCAATTCTGATACAAAAGAGTTGCGGTTTTTGTTTTTTTATGGTATACTGAAATTACCAAAAAAATCGCAAAGGAGAACACTTATGAAATTTGCAGAACTTGATACTACTACACAAGATAAAATTGTTGATTTGCTTAACAACCATATTGCGTCAACTGGTGATATTTTGAAGCAAGATCGCTGCTT
>JAZKZA010000159.1:0-3086 GCA_045612445.1 Eubacteriales bacterium
CCGCACTTCTTGCAAACGCGGTGCGAGAGAATCATCTCGCCGCACTTCGGGCAAGCAACCATGCCCGGGACATCGAGTCTTTCCTTGGCGGTGCGTCTTCTGTCGCGACGAGCCGAGGAAACTTTACGTTTCGGTACTGCCATTTCCAAAACCTCCTGAAATATTGTTTATTTTTATTTTTTATTTTTCTTCGCTGAAAAAGCCTTTGAGCACGGCCCAACGCTGATCGGGCTCACTCATAACACAACCGCATTCGCCCTCTCTCTTCGGCTTGCCGCACTTGGGGCAGAGACCCGGGCAATCCTCCGAGCAAAGCAGCTTGGACGGAAAATCAAATATGATCGCCTCGAGAAGCTCCTCGTCAACGTCAAGGAAACCGTCGCTTATAACCACGTATTCGTCAACGTTATCCTCAAGCTGTTCGTCAGTAAGCGTTCCCTCATCAACGACCGTTCTTACAAACTCTGTCTCAAACCGATCCTCAATAGCAGACAGGCAACGCGCACACTCTCCGGAATAACCGAATCCAACGGTAAGAGTCATTCTCATATATCCCGCCGTATCGACTATCTCACCCTTGACCGAAACCTCATCACTGATTTGGATTTCGGGCAGCTCAACAGCCGAAAGACGGAAATCAATATCCATACGAGATATCTCTCCGCGGAGCATAGGCCTCAGATCAAGCTTCATTAGGTATCACCTCAAAACAGGTAATGCGCACACTTCGGGTATACTCGAAAATGCGACACACAATATTATAGCGACTAATCATCGATTTGTCAATAGTTTTTTTACTTTTTTCTTCTTTATTTTGCAGTATATTTGCCGTTTTCAGGTCACTTCGCAAAACGATCACCGTTTCACGCGAACGAGTCGCGATATTGCCGCGTCAAGCGCTACTGTGAGCGCATCGATATCCTCTTTCGTATTATAACGGGAAAGGCTTATTCGAACAGTACTGTCCGCATCTCTCTCCGAAAGTCCGTACGCCAAAAGGACGTGACTCGGCTTGTTTGAATGAGATGAGCACGCCGATCCCGACGAAATGCAGATCCCCGCCGCCGATAGGTGGTTCAGTACCGTTTGACTCTTGATCCCCAAAACGGTCACACTTATAATGTGCGGAGCTGACAGCGGCGGCAGATTAAGTCTGATCGATCCGTTCAGCTCCGAGAGGCGTTCTATCGCGTATTGACGAAGCTCGGCCATTTTACGAACGTCTTCGGTAAAGCTATTTGCCCCCTGCTCCGCCGCCGCGGCAAAGCCCGCTATGCCAACGGTGTTTTCCGTTCCCGATCGAAAGCCCTCCTCCTGACCTCCTCCAAGAAGGGTCGGCACGAGTCGTCTCTCTCTTATAATACGGTCACTGACCCAAAGCGCACCAACGCCCTTCGGTCCGTGTATCTTATGTGCGCTGATGCTTATCATGTCGGCGTTTAAGCCGTTAGGCGTGAACGGAAGCTTCAAAAAGCCCTGAACCGCATCGCAATGACAGACCGCCTCGGGATATCTATCCTTTACTCTTTTGAAAAATTCGGCAACACGATATACCGCTCCGGTCTCGTTATTGACCAACATCATACTAACCGTAAGTATCGGCGCGTCGAGTGCCCTTTCAAGCGCGTCGGGATCAAGCTCCCCCCCCACGGTGGGGATACGAACTATCTCAAAGCCCTGCTCCTCGAGAGCACACATAACGTTCTCAACAGATGGATGCTCCGCGTCGGTCGTCACTATACGGCGAGCCGCACGGCGCTTCTTTGAATAGATACCTCCAAGTATCGCAAGGTTAGACGCCTCGCTTCCGCACGAGGTGAATATCAGCTTGCCTCCCTTGGCACCAAGTGCTGACGCCACCTTTGCCCTCGCGGCGGCAAGCTCCCGTCGAGAGACGTCTCCCGCGAAATGGAGCGAGGACGGATTGCCGTAGCTCTCCATCGCCGCCGTCATTGCCGCCTTCGCCTCTAAGCTCAGCTCGGTCGTCGCACTGTTATCGAGATATATCATTGCTTGAACTTAAATTCTTTGACAATGCTGTCAACGTCCGCGGCGTGAGAGTCGTAGTTCTCTGCCGTCGACGAATAGATCAGATAGATTATCATTTCACCGTAATAAGTAACGGCTATACGGTGCTTATATGCAACGCCTCCGGCCTTATGAGTATACACGAACTGCTTTGCATAGTATCCGCCAAGCGTCTGGGTGTCTATTATCTCCTCAGAAACGTCAAACTCAACAAGAGTCGTGCTTGCATCGTCACAGAACTCCGCCCAAAACGCATCAATGTACGGAGCTCTCGGGTTTTGAGCTTCATCGGTATTCTCCGTCTTGACCTCGTTTTCAAGCACGTACGCAACAACGCTGACGTTCGACATATCGCTTGCCGAAACGAATGCAGATGCAGGACTTCCCTCCTTCACCGTCCACGCATTCGGAACGAAGAGATAGTACAGCTCTCCGCTGCCAGAAGCGAGCTTCATTCCGTCCGGAACCTCGACCTCGCTTGACGCGCACGAAACGGTCATCGCACATATCACGAGCAAAAGCAGTATACAAACTATTTTTTTCATAACACTTCTCCAATCTTAAGCCTGCCGACCCCCACGGTCGACTCATTATAGCACACCTGTGCGGTATGCGCCGTCAAAATTTCATTAATTCCTGAGCCGCGCTGAGAATACCTATCTTACCCGCCTCAAAGGTCAATCCACCCTGCAGATAGGCGATATAGGGCGCACGGAGCGGTCCGTCTGCCGAAAGCTCGATAGACGAGCCCTGCGTGAAGTTACCCGCCGCCATTATGACCTGATCCGAGTATCCCGGCATACCCCACGGCTCGGGCGAAACGTAAGCATCGACCGGCGAGCCTGCCTGTATTCCGCGACAGACGGCGCAAAGTCCCTCTGCACTTCCCGTGTAGACGCATTGAATAATATCCGACCGACGCTCATTCCAAGCGGGCTCGGTCTTATATCCCAATGCCGAGAAGACGTATGCTGCAAAATGCGCGGTCTTGAGTGCCTCGGCGACCGTATGCGGCGCATAGAACAGCCCTCGATACATACTCTTGTTCTGTCCGAGCG
>JAZKZA010000160.1:0-1639 GCA_045612445.1 Eubacteriales bacterium
GACACGGATATCATAACCGAATCGGAATTTCGAAAAAGCATAGCGAAAGCTCCCGCGGCGGGGTATCTGTTCTTCGGAGACGAGGACTATCTCAAATCGTTTGCGCTGAAAACGGCGCGCGAGGCGATCTGTCCCGACGAAGCTCTCGCTCCCTTCAACAACATACGTCTTGAGGCGATAGACCTCACGCCCGACTCACTTCTCGACGCAATAACGACGTTGCCTATGATGAGCGAGCGAAAGCTGGTCGAGGTCTCGGGTCTTAAGTTTACGGGGCTTCGAGCAAACCAGCTTGAGGAGTATCTCGAGGTGCTGTCCGGACTTGAGGAGTACGACTACAACACTCTCATAATAAACGTCCCGGCAGGGGGCATCGACCCCGGGAAACTGCCCAAGCGACCCTCGTCGATACTGAAAAAGCTGTCGGAAACGCTCGTTCCCGTAAGCTTCTCGTCGCCAACGCCGCTGATGCTCTCAAAGTGGGCGGCGCGGCACTTCAATGCAAACGGAGTCCGTGCCGACGTTGCCGTCTGCGCGGCTACGGTCGAGTTTTGCGGCAACGATATGCACAAGCTCTCGGGCGAGATAGACAAGCTCTCGTGGTTCGCTCTGGCAAACGGGCGTGACTACGTTGAGATGCAGGACGTAAAGCAGGTCGCCATTGCCGACACCGGCTACGATAGCTTCGCGTTGACGAACGCCGTTATGGCGTCGAATAAGACGGCGGCACTCTCGGTGCTGTCTGAGATGAAGCGAAAGCGAATCGATCCAACTATGGTGCTGGGCGAGGTCGTTCGTGTGGTTTGCGATATGCTCTCGGTACGCCTTATGGCAGACGAGGGACTGACCGCCGGCGAGATCGCGTCAAAGCTGAAGATACACGAGTTCCGCGTAACGCTCTGCTTGAACAGTGCCGCTCGCGTTGACCGGCTCAAGCGTCTGCTTGAAATGAGCGCCGAAGCGGATAACGCCCTGAAGCAGACCCTTTCGTCGCACGGCTACGAAGCCATCGAGCGGCTCATCTGCTCGCTGTGAGGTAATAATATAATGAAGCTTTTTGATACGATAGCCGCCGTCTCGACCCCGCGGGGAAAGGGCGGCGTTGCCGTAATACGGATCTCGGGAGAGAACGCCATCGCCGTCGGTGAGGCGGTCTTCTCAAGAAAGCTCTCCGAGATAGAGCCAAACCGTGCCGTATACGGTAAAATATATCTCCCTGAGCCGAGCGGCGAAAGGAGACAGATTGACGACGGTATCGTGACCGTCTTTCGCGCGCCCGCCTCGTTCACGGGGGAGGATACCGTGGAGATATGCTGTCACGGCGGCGCGCTTGTCACGAGCGTAGTGCTTTCGGCGGTGCTGGCAAGCGGTGCGCGGCAGGCAGAGGCGGGTGAGTTCACCCGACGCGCCTATATAAACGGACGTGCAACGCTGGATACGGCGGAATCTCTCTCGGCACTGCTCGAGGCGACAACTCTTGACCAGCTCTATCTTGCAAGATCGGGAATGAACGGTAAGCTCTCGCGCGAGACCGACGCTCTTTACGACGAGCTTCTGACCGTCACGGCAGAGCTTCGCGCCGATATAGACTTTCCGGACGAGGACGTTTCCGAGATGACCGATGCCGAGCTGAGAGAAC
>JAZKZA010000161.1:0-1911 GCA_045612445.1 Eubacteriales bacterium
GCCACCCGTCACACCGACACCCCTTGCCGCTTTTGTGATCGAGAGGTATTGTCTCGCGAGTTTTTCGCGGTCTTCGACCTTATAAAGAACGCCGAGTTTTCACCAACTCTGGTCACTCTTGACGGAACACCCTCGGAATACTGCTTTATGCCGCTGACCCAGTACGGTTCGGCAGAGCTTCGGAGCTACTCCTCGGTTGGTGAGCTGCTCGACTCCTATTTCGGTGAACGCGACCGTGCTCAGCGCAACCGTCAGCGTGCCGCCGATCTGCTTCGCGTTCTGACCAACGCCGAGTCTCGTATCAAGCGCAAGCTGGACGCCCAGCGGGCAGAGCTTGCCGACTGCGAGCGCGGCGTAGAGTTCAAGCAAAAGGGCGATCTCATAACCGCAAACATCTACAAGCTCTCGCGAGGGGACAAAAAGGTCGTTTTGACCGATTATTCTATTATGGATGAAGACGGCAACTACGGTCAGACCGAGATCGAGCTCGACTCACGTCTCACCCCCGCCGCAAATGCCCAAAAATACTACAAAAAATACGCCAAGGCAAAAACGGCAAAGGTCGAGCTGACACGTCAGATCTCGCTCGGTGAGGCGGAGCTTGAGTACATCTACTCCGTATTTGACTCGCTCGCTCACGCCGAGACCGCCGCCGATCTTGCCGAGATGAGAGAGGAGCTTTCTCACTCGGGATACGCCTCCAAGCTGAAGACGTCGGTCAAGGTTGCGAAAAAGCCGCCGAAGCCCACAGTCGCCAAGTTTATAACGTCGGGCGGTTTTACCGTTCTTTGCGGCAAGAACAATCTGCAAAACGAATATATCACCTTCAAGCTTGCCGAAAAGGAGGACTGGTGGTTTCACGTCAAGGATTCGCAGGGCTCTCACGTTCTTATGGTCTGTGACGGACGCGAGCCGGGCGACGCCGACTTCACCGAGGCTGCCGAGATCGCCGCTCATTTCTCCCGACTTTCGGGAGGCGCACGAGTTGACGTCGACTATATGAAGGCACGTCAGGTCAAACGGGTTGCCAACGGAAAACCCGGACTCGTCATCTATCATTCTAACTGGTCCTGCACCGTTTCTCCCGACGCCGAAAAAATAGCAAAAATGAGAGTTTGATCACTCCTCTTTACAACACACATATTATATGTTATAATGTAGGAAATCTTTTTTAGGAGAACATATATGAAAAATTCATCAAAGCTACTTGCCCTTCTCTTAGCAATGCTGTTCGTTCTGACCACCTTGGTCGGATGCGTTCAACCCGAACAGCCGGAAGACACAGGTGACGCCACTACTACCGTCGAGGACACGACTACAGTAGTGACCGAAGCCCCCGGCGTTGATCTTGAGCTTTCAAAGGAAGAGCTCTCGCGTTACGTCGTAGTACGCGGAACGTCCGACGATGCAACCGTCAGACTCGCCGCAAATGAACTGTGCACAGAGCTTAACACCGTGTTTGAGATGAATATCGACATAAAGGAAGACTGGGTCAAGGATCCCGCAAACATTCCGGAAAGCGCAAAAGAGATCGTCGTCGGCTCTACCAACCGCCCCGGCATTGAAGATATCCAAAAGGGCCTTCGCGCGAAGGACTACGTTATAGTCTACAAGAACGAGCGTATATTCATACTCGGCGGTAGCCCCGAGGCGACCCTCGAAGCCATCGAGTGCTTCAAGGAAAAGCATCTTGATCTTGAAAACAAGCTTCTCAAGATCAACGACCGTCTTGAATACACCTGCCTTTACAATTATCCCGCCAAGTCGGTAACCATAAACGGCGTCAGCATTATGGATTACACCGTAATCATCCCCGTCCAGCCCGATCTTTCCGAGAAGTATGCCGCACAAAATATGGTCGCTTACTTTGAGGAATACATGGGCGTTACGCTCACCGTCTCCAGCGACGCC
>JAZKZA010000162.1:0-2629 GCA_045612445.1 Eubacteriales bacterium
CGATCCCGTCAAGGCGATCGAGGCGGTCATGGACGGCTTTTCGGTCATGTCTATGGACGACGCCGCACCGCTCGGAGACCTGTTCATCACCGCGACCGGCTGCAAGGACGTCATCGTCCGCCGCCACCTTGAGAAGATGAAGGACGGCGTTCTGCTCTCGAACAGCGGA
The DNA here is from genome assembly GCA_045612445.1 of Eubacteriales bacterium. Classification (GTDB taxonomy): domain Bacteria; phylum Bacillota; class Clostridia; order Oscillospirales; family CAG-272; genus RGIG3994. Next base: position 170 of record JAZKZA010000162.1, read on the forward strand.
CACTTCGACGTTGAGATAAACAAGGTCGATCTCGACGCCATGTCGGTCAAAAAGCAGCGCCGCAAGCCTAACATCGACGGCTACTACCTGCCCGACGGACGTATCCTCAATCTGCTTGCCGAGGGTCGACTCGTCAACCTCGCGGGCGGAAACGGACACCCCGCCGAGATAATGGATATGTCCTTCTCGATCCAGGCGCTCTGCCTTGAGCACCTTGCAAAGACGCGCGGAACGCTTGAGAATCGCCTCTACCCTGTGCCGCGCGAGATAGACAGTCTCGTCGCCTCGCTCAAGCTCGCCTCGATGGGCAAGAGCATCGACACCTTGACCGACGAGCAGTACGCCTACCTCAATTCTTAACTATGATACAGGAAAAGAACGCGATACGTCGCGGTATGCTCTACCTCGTTGCGACCCCGATCGGTAACCTTTCCGACCTTTCGGAGCGAGCCGTCAAGGTGCTCTCCGAGGTCGATCTGATCGCCGCCGAGGACACGAGAAACAGCGCAAAGCTCTTAAATATCCTCGGCATCAAAAAGCCGATGGTGTCATACCATGACCACAACCGCCGCGAGCGGGGAGAGGAGCTCTGTCAAAGACTTGCGGGCGGTGAGTCGGTAGCGCTTATCACCGATGCCGGAACGCCCGGTATCTCCGACCCCGGCGAGGATATGGTGGCTCTGTGCGCCGAGCGCGGACTGCCCGTAACGCTGATCCCCGGCGCGTGCGCCGGTATCTGCGCGCTGGTGCTTTCGGGACTTCCAACGGGTAAGTTCGTCTTCGAGGGCTTTTTGCCCCCCAAAAGCTCGGATCGCCGAGCAAGACTGCGCGAGCTTTCGGGCGAGAGACGAACGGTCGTCTTCCACGAAGCGCCGCACAAGCTCGTCTCTGCTCTGACCGATATGGCGGAGATATTCGGCGACTCTCGCAGGATCGCGCTCTGCCGCGAGCTGACCAAGCTCAACGAGGAGATCGTTCGAACAACTCTCGGTCAGGCAAGAGATCACTACTCCGAAAACGACCCGCGAGGCGAGTTCGTTCTCGTCGTCGAGGGAGCTTCGGGAGAGGACAAGCCATTTTGGGCAGAGCTCGACGAAAAGGCGCACGTTGCGCACTACGTCTCGCTCGGAATGTCTAAAAACGACGCGATAAAGGCAGCCGCGCGCGACCGCGGAGTGCCCAAAAACGAGGTCTATCAAAAGGTCATAAAATAAAAAACAGGCGAACTTGTTCGCCTGTTCTTTATTTTAGCGTCAGCTCGCCGTCCAGAATCGCGACCGTGACCCGTTGAGGTGGCTTGACCCTGCCGTCCAAAAGAGCGGCGGCAAGCAGGTCGCCGATCCCCTTGGTGACAGCTCGTCGAATAGGTCTGCCTCCCTGCTTCGTCTTTTGCGCGCGGTCGGCTAAAAGGGCGGTGACCGACGGCTCTACCTCAAGCTCAATGCCGCGCCGCCGCGCCCGAGCGACAAGCTCGGCAATGCACTGCTCGGCAATGCGGATAAGCTCGCCTCGGTCGAGCCGACCGAAGACGACCACCTCGTCTATGCGGTCGAGCAGCTCGGGTCGAAAACGCCTTTTCAGCTCGTCGAGTATTCCCGCTCGGTCTTCCTTACCCTCTTGCTCGCCATCACCAAACCCGGTCCTTCGCGAGACGTTACTGCCGACGTTCGAGGTCAGAATAACGATACAGCTCTTAAAATCGCAGAGCCTGCCGCGCGAATCGGTCAAGCGACCGTCGTCGAGTAGCTGAAGCAAGAGGTCGTAGACGTCGGGGTGCGCCTTCTCGATCTCGTCGAAAAGCACCAACGAATGGGGAAAACGGCGAACGCGGTCGGTCAAAAGGCTTCCATCATCGTAGCCCACGTAGCCGGGCGGCGATCCAATGAGCTTTGAAAGACTGTGCTTTTCCGAAAACTCGGACATATCAAGCCGCACCAACGCCGAAGCACTGCCGAACACCTCCTCGGCAAGCGCCTTTGCAAACTCGGTCTTGCCAACTCCGCTCGGACCGACGAAAAGGAACGAGCCGACCGGTCGGTCCGGGTCTGAAAGACCCATTCTCGCGCGGCAGATCGCTCTTGAAACGACCGATACCGCCTCAGGCTGACCAACCACCCGTGCACCCAATCTCTCCTCCAAAAGCTTTATCTGAACCGACGAGTTCGATGATGATGCTCCCACCGGGATACCCGTCTGAAGGCTCAAGGTCTTCTCAACGTCGGCAAGATCGACATATCTCTCGGGGAGCTCGGTCAAGCTCTCGCTTTCGGTCAACTCACGCTGCAGTGAGTGCTCTCGGTCACGAAGCTCTGCCGCCAGCTCGAAGCTCCGCGCGGCGATCGCTTCCTCCTTTTCACAGCGCACACGCGACAGCTCCTCCTCTATCCTCTGCCGCTCGGTCAGGTCTTCGCTTGACGAAACACGTATACGCGCCGCCGTTTCGTCAAGCAGGTCTATCGC
>JAZKZA010000163.1:0-1944 GCA_045612445.1 Eubacteriales bacterium
ATTTGTTATCCCTCGACCAGGGAACGACAAGCTCAAGATGTATAATCTTTGAGCGGGGCGGAAATATCGCTTGTTCTTCACAAAAAGAATTCACACAGCACTATCCCCAAAAAGGCTGGGTCGAGCACGATGCTCTTGAGATACTTGACACCCAGCTGTTCGTTGCCAAGGAGGCAATTACACGCCTCGGTGCTTCTCCCGACGAGATCGCCGCGATAGGAATAACAAACCAGCGAGAGACAGTTGTCGTTTGGGATCGCTCCGGAAAGCCTATCTGTCCCGCGATCGTTTGGCAGTGCCGTCGCACCGCCGATTACTGCGACGCTCTCAAGGCGCAAGGATACACCGAATTTATTCGCAAAAAGACAGGCCTTATCATCGACGCCTACTTTTCGGCGAGCAAGCTCCGCTGGATACTCGACAACGTTGACGGTGCACGCGAGCGTGCCGAAAAAGGAGAGCTGCTCTTTGGAACCATAGACTGTTGGTTGATCTGGAATCTGACCGGCGGTAAGGTACACGCGACCGACCCAACCAACGCCGCTCGAACGATGCTTTACAACATAAACACTCTTGAATGGGATGACGATCTGCTTTCGCTCTTTAATATCCCAAGGAGTATGATGCCCGACGTTCTTCCCTCCTCCGGCGTTTTCGGTCACACCGAGCTTTTCGGAGGCAGCATTCCGATAGCCGGAGTTGCAGGAGACCAGCAGGCGGCATTGTTCGGTCAGTGCTGCTTTAACGCAGGCGACGTAAAGAACACGTACGGCACCGGCGGCTTTATGCTGATGAACACCGGAGAGACGCCCGTTATCTCGGAGAACGGACTTTTGACCACTATTGCTTGGCAATACGGTGGCAAAACGGTATACGCACTTGAAGGATCTACCTTTGTTTGCGGCGCGGCTATACAATGGCTTCGTGACGGTCTCGGCATCATATCGAGCGCGCCCGAGAGCGAGTTTTTGGCAAGTCAAGTACCCGATAACGGTGGCGTTTATCTTGTACCCGCCTTCGTTGGTCTCGGCGCACCTTGGTGGGACGCCTATGCGCGCGGAGCTATCTTCGGACTGACCCGCGGCACGACCAAAAATCACATCGTTCGCGCAACGCTTGAATCTATGGCGTATCAGACGTACGACCTGCTTTCGACAATGGAGCAGGATTCGGGCTTGAAGCTCTCCTCACTTCGCGTCGACGGAGGTGCTTCGGCAAACAACCTTTTGCTTGCCTTCCAGTCCGACATCATAAATCTGCCCATACTTCGTCCCTCCTGCATAGAATCAACGGCACTCGGTGCGGCAAACCTTGCCGGACTTGGCGTTGGTTTCTACAGGTCTCTTGACGAGATAACGTCAGACCGTCGCATAGACCGTCGTTTTGAGCCTGCTATGGCAGAAACCGAAAGATCAAAGCTTCTTGACGGCTGGCACAAGGCCGCCGGCAGGACCCTCGGCTGGGCTAAATAAAATCAAACCGACTGAACGTGAGTTCAGTCGGTTTGATTTTTTATTTTCTCTTCTTTGCGACAAAAAGAACAACTCCGCCCATTATCGCCACGGCAACGATAGCTATAAGACAAAGCCACAGCTCAAAGCTACCACTACAGCCAAGCATCTCATCCACACGATCTATTATCGGCATATCGTCGCTCTGCATCGAGATACAGTTTTTGAACACCGATCTTCCGTAGGATATATCGGATACAGACTTAACCGTAACGATACCGGTACATTCTGCAAAGGCGTAATCACCAACCGTCTGAAGAGTTGAAGGAAAGCTCAACTCGGTCAATCCCGTGCAGTTTTCGAAGGCGTATTCCTCTATTTTAGCAAGTCCCTCGGGGAAAGAAATATCTCTCAAGCCGTTGCAGTTGCGGAAAGCGCCAACTCCTATTACAAGAACGTCTGAAGGAATAACGCTGTTCTTACAGCCTATAAC
>JAZKZA010000164.1:0-2632 GCA_045612445.1 Eubacteriales bacterium
GCCGAGCATCGAGAACACTCCGTTTTCCGCAAAGAAGGAATATATCTTCGATTGTGCGGCAAGGCCGGCTTCAGCGGCACCTATTGCACTTTCGGGCGAATATGTGGCAACCGTTTTGAAAATGACCGCCGCTATGCTGAAGGAAAGATAAACGAACACGACGCCGAGAACGAGACCGAGCGCGCGGTTAAGCGTTTTGACTATCGGTATTTTCTTTACTACCTTGTCTGTGAGCGAGAACAAAAGCGTCAGGAGAACAAACACTACGACAAAGACCACTACGTAAAGCAAGATCCCGACTATAGGGCTGGATGCGGCTATGCTTGGAACGATAAGTCTCGCGATCAAAAAAGCAATAAGCACCTTGAAGGTATCAAAAACAACGCGAACAAATCCCTTATAGGTATAAAGCGCGACCACGGCAACGGCGATCAAAGCTATTATGATATCAGCTAAAAAGTCCATAAAGTTATCCTCAATTCTGTAAATTCTTAAAACTCCAAAAGCCTTACTCTCGAAGGCATACAAAGCAATATTTCAGTTTCCGACCGAACCAGCATGACGGCAACCTCGTCTATCTCCTTTGGCAGAGACTTCAAGCCCCCGGAGGCGTCGATGCGGGTTACCAAGTCGGGCCCGAGTAAGAATACGTGTTCGCCGTAGAGCAACAGCGACGACGCCTCAAGAGAGATCTCACCGTTGTAAGCTATCCGACCTCCGGCATCGACTCTGATAAGTCGGTTCTTTCCGTTTGAACGAAGCATCACTGCTGCTCCAAAGCGGTTTATATCCACCTCTTTGAGAGTCTCCGCTTCGCCAAAGGTAATCTCTTCAACAAGCGCACCGTATGTATTGTATGTCAGTATCCTGTCTTCACATACCAACGTCAAGCAGCCCTTCTCGGTATAAGAGCAATACAGAGGAAAGCTGTTTTCGAGCTTTACGTCGGCATACGGCTCGGTGCTGCCCGATCGGGTCATGTAGAGATGTGTCGTGAAGCTTCCGCCCGACTGACTGTACGAAAGCGCCGCGACTCGGTCTCCCGACGGAGTTATCGAAACGCCCACGACGTAAGAAGACCTGCCGATGCTCTGTATCTCGTCAAACCGACGGTTATACACCTTTACACAAGAGGTATGCGTTCCGTCACCTGTTATGATCGCGTATGCTCCGTTGTCGGCAATGCTTGCACCGTAGATGGGATAATCGGTGTTTTGCGAATGAACGACCGTGAAAAGATTGTATATACGGTATTCCGATCCGCCGTCGTCGTAAGCCAGCATAAAGCTTTCGGAAATGTCGAGGACCGGCTTGGCGATCGGGTCGGTATCCTCAAACGCCGTTCTTCCCGAAGAAGTATAAAGCCTCAGTCCGTTCGAGCCTGCCACGGCAAGCTTGCCGCTGAAGATTCCAAAATCCGAAAAGTTTCCCGTATCATAAACGATGCTCTCGATATTTCCGTCGGCAGACGTTATATAGTCTCCGAAGTCGTAAACGAAGTAGTAGAAATTTTCGTATGATATCCACTCGCTGTTTATCAGGAGCGCGACGACCAAAAAGAGTGAAAGCAGAACGAACAAGAGCATCTGCGCCGTGCCGTATCTTTCGGCAACCGTGGCGTAATACTCATTCCGCGGGCTTGCGTATTCGGTTTTTATCCTGTCCTTGCCGTCGTTCCTGCGAAACAACACCTTCAGATTATCGAGAAACATAAAACCTCTGTGATTTTATTTGTAAAATACCTGATCAAGATATAATCCGCACGCAGGCGCAGTCATACCCGCCAACGAACGGTCTTTTGATGAGATTATAGCCGTGATCGAATCGGGGGAAAGCCTCCCCTCGCCGACCTCGACCAGAGTGCCGGTCATTATTCTGACCATGTTGTAAAGAAATCCGTCCGCCGAAACACGAAACTCGATCATATCTCCTTGCGACGTTACGTCGGCTGAGAAAACCGTTCTACGAGTATCCACTATTTTGGATCCCTGAGCCATAAAGGCAGAAAAGTCGTGAAGACCGACGAAACGCTGCGCCGCGACGTTCATTGAATTGACGTCGAGAGCCTTAGGATGATGCCAGACGCGATCTGCAAGGAAGGGATTTCTTTCCTGACGCGTGAATATCCTGTAAACGTATTCCTTGCTCTTCACGTCGTATCTTGCGTGAAAGCTATCGTCCACCCATTCCGCCGAGATAACGGATATATCGTCGGGCAAAAAACAGTTTATTGCACGCGGTATACGCTCTGTCGGAACGGAGGTTTCGATACCTATCTCTCCGCGACGGCTCACCGTAGCGCAAAATCCGTTGGCATGAACTCCGCTGTCGGTACGGCTGCAGCCGGTGACGTCACACTCAGATCCGAAAAGGCGGTTCACCGCCTCGGTCAGCTTTTGCTGAACGGTATTTCCGTTGTTTTGCGCCTGCCAGCCGCAATAAGACGTGCCGACATAGGCGAGTTTTAATAGTATTTTCATCACATGGTGTATCCTATACCGTACATTGTAGCATAATGGTTTATCAAAACGATCGCTGCTCCGAACGCAATTATGATAAGGAGCGCCGCTACGTCGGAGACTTGCATATGAGTGACCGTCATCTTGGTCCTTCCCTCTCCACCGTGATAGCA
>JAZKZA010000165.1:0-2255 GCA_045612445.1 Eubacteriales bacterium
CAACGTGACCTATACCGAAAACGTGCTCGGCAAGGAGGGCGGTTTCTGCATAGTGGAGGACGAGCTTGTGCTTCACTGCAACGCGCACGAGGAATTTCGCGCGAAGATAAGCGACGTGAGCGTCGGCGAACTTATGAGCGGTGACGGCGCGGTTATCCGCGGTTTTGACACCATTCAGAACAAGGAGCGCAGCATCGTTATCTATTTCAAATACTATCGAGGTGTTTAATTTGACGGGATTTTTGGTAAAAAAATTCGTCCCCGACGCTGAAAACGTACAGTCTGCCGAGGTGCGTACCGCATACGGCGTGCTTTCAAGCATCGTGGGAATCTGCTGTAATGTGATTTTGTTTGTCGCAAAGCTCTTGGTGGGACTCGTTATTCACAGCGTGTCGGTAATGGCGGACGCGTTTAACAACCTCTCCGACGCGGCATCCTCGGTCATCAGCTTGGTGGGCGTGAAGATAGCGGCGCGACCGAGCGACAAAGACCATCCCTTCGGCCACGGCAGAGTTGAATATATCGCGGCTTTGCTGGTATCCTTCGTGATACTTGAGGTCGGTTTGTCCTGTGTCAGAAGCTCTATTGAAAAGATTTTCTCACCCGAGGCGGTGGATTTTTCCTATATCTCGATTGCAATTCTCGTCGGCTCTATGCTCGTGAAGCTGTGGCTTTCCTTCTTCAACAGAAAACTCGCGAAGAAGGCAAACTCCTCGGTCATTAAGGCGACTGCTACCGATTCGCTCAACGACGTTATGGTAACGGGCGCGACGGTGGTTTCCATCTTTATTTCCAGATTTTTCAGCATAAATCTCGACGGCTATATCGGTATCATCGTGGCTATTCTCATACTGCTTTCGGGCGTCAACATTATAAGAGACACCGTGAAGCCACTCATCGGCGAGGCTCCCGATCCCGAGGTCTGCGAGGCGCTGGTTGAAAAGGTTCTCTCCTACAACGGCATCGTCGGCACGCACGACCTTATCATTCACAACTACGGCCCGTCAAGGTCTATGGCGTCGATACATGCGGAGGTCCCGTCGGATATTGATGTTCTTTTCGCACACGAAACCATCGACCGCATTGAGCGAGAGGTTTTTGAAGAAATGGGCATCTTCCTCGTTATACATATGGACCCGATAGAGGTTGACAACGAGGTTGTCGCCAGATGCAGAGAGCTTGTCATTGACGTAATCGTAGCGCTTGACTGCAAAATCACAATGCACGATTTCAGAATGGTGAGCGGCGAGGGACAGACTAATCTCATCTTTGATATTGTAGTCGGTCACGAATTTTCCGACCGTCAGGCTCAGGAGCTTGTTGAAAGGATAAAGACCGCCGTACACGAGAAAAACAACACCTATCAATGCGTTATCACCGTTGACAGAAGCTATACCTAAAGCGAAAGCGACCGAGAAAATCGGTCGCTTTTTTTATATTCTGTACTTTTCAACCTTATACAAAATGCGGTTGTCAACCGAAGCGGTTATCTTGTAGCCCTCGGCGTCGTATTCCTCTTTCATAATGTTGCCGCTGTCGCGGATTTCACCGAGAAGCGCGCCATCGGAATAGGGTATCAAAAGCTCGCATTTGGTATGTGTCTGGCGAAGCTTCTGCGGTACGGCTCGGAGCATTGTGTCAAGTCCTATGCCGTTTTTCGCGGAAATAGCAACGGTGTTTATTCCGTCTATCACGAAGTCGTGTTCGGTCGCGGCGTCTATCTTATTGAGCACCGTTATCATCGGTATCTCGTTTGCGCCAAGCTCGCCGAGAAGGGTCGTGGTGACCTCGTGCTGTACCTTTGCCTCGGGGTCGGATACGTCGCAGACGTTGAGTATCAAATCCGCGTTTGCAGCCTCCTCCAGAGTTGACTTGAATGCCTCAACGAGGTGGTGAGGAAGCCGTCTTATAAGCCCTACGGTGTCAATAAACACCGCTGTTCTGCCATCGGGAAGCTCAAGACCGCGGGAGGTCAGATCCAGCGTTGCAAAGAGCTTGTTCTCTGCCAGTACCCCTGCTCCCGTGAGGGTGTTCAGAAGGGTGGATTTGCCGACGTTGGTATAACCGACTATCGCGACGGTTAGTACCTCGTCCTTCTTTCTTCTGGAACGCAAAAAGTCTCTGCGTTTTTCAAGCTCGGAAAGCTCTGCTTTGAGCTTTTCAATACGCTGTCTTATATGTCGGCGGTCGGTTTCAAGCTTGCTCTCGCCGGGGCCCCTTGTACCGATACCGCCACCGAGCCTCGAAAGCTTTTT
>JAZKZA010000166.1:0-9600 GCA_045612445.1 Eubacteriales bacterium
GTCCGCTTGGCCCTCCGACTTATTCCGGACCAAAGTGTGAAGACGAGAACTCCCGTCATAGACACCAGCGTCAGCGGTAACATATTGAGCCAATGACCGCTGTTTGGCAGCACACCGAAGATGCGGTAAAGCACCGGCTCAAGCAATGCCGCCAAGATAAAGATCATTTGAAAGACCGTTTTTATCTTACCAAGCATTCCCGCGGCAAGTACCGTTCCCTTGTTGCTGATTATAAGCCTGAGTCCTGTCACGGCAAACTCTCGAAGCAGAACGACAATAAACACCCAGACGAAGATAGGACGAATGCTTGTGTACAACGGCAGATAGAATATCATCGTCATAGCGCTTATAACGATAAACTTATCCGCCAGCGGATCGAGGAATTTACCGAAATCGGTAATAAGGTTATATTTTCTCGCAATATGACCGTCCATCGCGTCGGTTATCGAGGTCAGCAGAAAGATCCCCGCTCCCAAGAGGTTGCGAAGTATCCAGAGCTCGGAGGGAATAAAGTACATTACCGCAACGAACACCGGCACCATGACCAAACGCAAAACGGTGAGCTTATTCGGAAGGTTAAGCTTTTTCATGGCAAAGTTCCCTTTCGTGCATCAGTTATTGCCGCGAAGAACGGCAACGCCGACCAGATCGTAGTCAAGCACCTTTCTTATCTTTACGTCAACAAACGAGCCGGGGGCTATACGGGTTTCCGATTTGAAATAGACCTTTCCGTCTATCTCCGGGGCGTCTGCCGCCGAACGTCCGAAGTGTATCTCGCCAACCGTGTCGTAATCCTCGCAGAGAACGCGCACCGTCTTACCGACCATCGCGAGGTTATTTGCCTCGTTTATATCCATCTGAAGGCGCATAACGGCGTCCATGCGGTCAAGCTTGGTCTGCTCGTCGATCTGATCGGGCAGATCGTACGCCGGAGTGTCCTCCTCGCGGGAGTAGGTAAAGCAGCCGAGTCGCTCAAACTTTGCTTCGGCAACGAACTCGCAAAGAGCTTCAACGTCCTCCTCTGTCTCACCCGGGAAGCCTACTATGACCGTGGTCCTGATAACGATACCCGGTATCTCGCGGCGAAGCTTTGCTATGACCTCGCGGATCATTTCAGAGTCTCCGTGACGGTTCATCGCGGTGAGCATATTATCCGAGATATGCTGGATCGGCAGGTCGATATACTTGAGAATACGGGGATTGTCTCGTATCTCGGCAACAAGATCGTCGGTTATCTTATCGGGATAGCAATAAAGCAGACGGACCCACGGAATGCTCGTTGCATCGGTTATTGCGCGGAGCAGCTTCGAAAGCGAATACTCTCCGTAGATATCGAGTCCGTAACGGGTTATATCCTGTGCAACAACGCAAAGCTCACGAACGCCGAGCGCGTCGAGCTGCTTTGCCTCCTCAACGATATCCTCTATCGTGCGGCTTCTGAAGCGACCGCGGATCGCGGGGATCGCGCAGTAGGCGCAACGGTTGTCACACCCCTCGGCAATCTTGATATACGCCGAAAAGCCCGATCCGATAAGAACTCTTTCTCCGCCGAGCTTGACCTCGTCGTTGGGCAGGTAGGACGAATATTTTGCATTCCTCTTCTTCTCGCAGGCGCGCACGGCGTCCACGATGTTATGTATACTTCCAACTCCGAGTATCGCGTCCACCTCGGGAAGCTCCTCGAATATCTTATCTCTGTAACGTTCAGCAAGGCAACCGCAAACTATTATCGATCGCAGTGAACGGTTCTTCTTCAGCCAAGCAATATCGAGTATCGAATCGATAGCCTCGCGCTTTGCGCTTTCAATAAAGGCGCAGGTGTTTATTATAACTATATCCGCTTCGGTCTCATCGGCACTTATTTCATATCCGGCGTTCAAAAGCTCGTGAAGCATGACCTCCGTGTCAAGCTGGTTCTTGGGGCAACCGAGCGATACAAATCCGATCTTCATTTTTTAGTTCCTTAATCCTGTTTATTTTCATTCGCCGCATTCTCGGCATCAAACGGCTTGATCTCTTCTGCCTCGGGAAGCTCCTCTGCACAAAGCTCACAAACCGCACCGCTGTCTTCGTCCTTGTTGACAAGCTTTTTTGTCTGCTTTGCAAGGGCGTGCTTATAGCCAAGATATATCAACAAGGCTATTATAAGTAAAAGCGATATTATCTGTGAGGTCGAGAGGCTGAAGCGTCCCGCAAGGCTTCCGTCCTCGGTCGCATACTTAAAGCTGAAGTCAAAGACTCCGCGAAGAACGTCTCCCCTCCAGATCTCCAACACAAATCTTGCAGGAGCATAGAGCGCGATGTAGAGAGGGAGAAGACCGGACTCCTTGCCTTTTTTGATGTCGTCGGTCTCAACCAAAAGCAGTATCGCGGTTATCAGAACGAGTGCTATCGCCTCGTAAAGCTGGACCGGAACACTGGTCACATACCTTACACTACCGTCTGCAAACGTATGCGGCATAAGAACGCCGACGTCGGACGCCACACCGTAGCAGCAACCTCCAAGCAGACAGCCTATACGTCCAAAAGCGTGGAATATGGTATAGCAGGGGCAAACGAAGTTCAGCGTCTTCTTGGCATCAAGCTTTAAGTACTTCGCTAAAAAGTATATGCAAAGCAAAGCACCGATAAGACCACCGTAGAAGACCAGTCCTCCGTTGATAACTCTTGATTCGATTATCTCCCAGCTGAAGTTATGGTCTATCAGCGCAGGTATCTCGGTTATGATAAAAAGCAATCTCGCGCCCACGACGATACCGAGAATGCTCGCGCAAAGCATTGCAACGAGGTCAATGACCCGATATTCGTAAGCGTTGCGACGAAACATTGCAAGCACAAAGGCGGCAACGAAGCCGAGCAAGGCAAGTATCAAATACGTCGGGATTCCGAAAAGCTCAGGAAGCATAACTAACAGTCCTTCTTTTTAATTTAATATATCACCGCGCTCAGCCAGTATACGGCGAAGCACACATTCCACAGCATCAGCCATTCTGACCATGCCGAGGTCGCTCGGATGAGTTCCGTCAACGGTACAGCTATCGTCGTGCAAGCCTCTGACCATGCTGTCTCCGTCTATATAATAGATCCATTTGTCTCCCTTTTCGCGGGCAAAACGATACGTGTCTATAATAACGTCACGACGCGCGGCAGAGTCCTCACGGTCGTAAATAAATTCCGGCTTTGAAAGCATTATATACGGAATATCGGGGTGCGCGGCGCGGATCGTCTCGTACATCTTACGGTGAGTGTTTCTCAAATGCTCGACGGTCGGCGCATTGTGATCGTAGTCGCTGACGAACACCGACATATCCAGCGAAGCCATATACTCAACGATGGCGTCCTCCGCCAGGCAGCTGCTCGAAAATCCGAGATTTATGTAATCAAGATTACAGTTGCGGCTGATGATGTTTTCATATATCAGACCCGGACGAGACGCGCAAGCTCCCTGCGTTATCGAGCTTCCGTAAAAAACGATCGGTCTTTTGTTACTGTACGGCTTTCCGGCAGAAAGGACCGAGCCCTCTTTAATTCCTATGTAAAGCTCGGACACCGGGTTGTAGGAAGGAAAGTTTATAGTCACGAATCTCGGCTCGCTCGATGCAAATTTTGCAGCTCCCTCGTAGCCGTTTTCCGTTTCCATCTCGGGCTTAAAAAGCTTGACAAACCTGCTTGACCCTTCGGAATCGACATAGATATCAAAGCCTGCCGTCCCGCTCAACGACATCTGCGGAAGTCGGTTTACGTGTGGCAAAACGCACTTTATTGCTATGTACGGGGAGTCTGTCATAAACCTGACTCGTCCGCCCGACGTAAAAAGTGCTCGGTACGCGACCTTTTCGCTGGTTGCCGAGGCGACCGACTCGGGTAAACGTCGGCTCAGTGTCTCGTTACGGTAGTTATAAAGTCCGTACACCTCAAACGGGTCACTTTTTGTATCGTAAAAAACGATATCGTCAAGCTTCAGTAAGGTCTCCGTCTCAACCCTTTTTCCTATACATTTTGTTTCCATAGGACAACCCTCCAAGCAGCAAAGTCAACACTAATATAATATATATTATATATACCGAATTATATCACACCTTGTCGCTTAAGTCAACACAATGCCGTGATTTTTGCCTTTGGAAATGATTTTCTTGGTCGCGACAGCAAAATGTAAAGAGTAGTACACTTTTAATTCACAACATATTAATGTTTTTGGAATATTATATATATATGTAAAAGCACTTGAGCCTCGGCTCTGCGAAAAATCAAACGCTTTGAGCGAAACGGAGAACAGACATGGCAAGCATCGAAAAGATCAAGAAGTACGGCGACAAAAAGCAAGCCAAAAAGCTTAGAAATATTATTCGCCAGGGCGCGACCTACGACGAAATAGACGCGGTTTTTGAGCAGCTCGGAAGAATCCAGACCCAGGAAAACTTCGGTTATCTCTGCGAGATGTATCAGTTTGAGAACCCCTTCGTTCACGTTGCAGTCGTTAAGGCCATCGCCGCCTGCGCAAAGCCCGAGCATATTGAGATCGTTCGTCACTACCAGAACGGTGAGACCGATCCGGTCTGCGTTGAGATCCTCGGCGCACGCGTTCTTGAACTCAAGCGCGAGAACGACCGCATCAAAGCAGAAAAGGAAAGATTCTATTAAGATAAAAAGGAAAGATTCTATTAAGATAAAAAAGAGACGCACCGCTCGGTGCGTCTCTTTTTTATTCTGCAGCCACGGCCTGCTCGGCCTCTTCCTTCTCGGAATCCTGCTCCTCCTTCTCCCCGGAAGGATCCTTTATGGTCAGCTCGGCTCGCTCGACCGTCATGTCCTTGATGGACAGGACCTTTATAGTCAGCTCGTCGGTATCTATCTCAAACGAAGCTCCCTCGGCGGGTATCTCACCCTTCAAGCCAAGAATATATCCGCTGAGCGTGTCAACGTCCTCGTCGTCTATCTTCGATCCGGTCTTGCGGTTTACCTCCGAGATAAGCACGTCTCCGCGAACTATCCAACAGTTCTCCTCAAGCTGCTCAAACTCGGGCTCAACGATCTCTTCGTTTATGTTGTCGCTGAAATCTCCAACAAGATACTCAACGATATCGGTCATGGTAACGATACCGGACGTACCGCCGTACTCGTCAAGAACAACGGCAAACGCCTCCTTTGCCTGCTTCATGTTGCGGAACAAAACGTCCAGCTTAACGCTTTCGGGAATGAAATAGGGGGCGCGAACCGCCTTTTCCATAATCGCCTCGCGTCCCTCCTCGCGGCAACGCAGGAAGGCTCGGGCGTCAAGTATGCCGATGATCTCGTCGGCAGTCTCCCCGCAGATCGGATAACGCGAGAAGCGACTGTTCAGAACCGTATCGCTCCAATCGTCAATGCTATCCTCTGCGTAAAGTGTAACGAGGTCGCGGCGATGTGTTGCGGCATTCATAGCGGTTATATCGTCGAAATCGAAAACGTTTTCAATGATCTCTTTATCGTAAGTATCTATGCTTCCGTCCTCGTGTGCCTCGTCGATGAGCATAAGGACCTCACTCTCGGTAACGGCTTCCTCCTCCTTGGTCTTGAAAACGACATTGAGAAGCTTCTTCCAGAGCATAAAGATCCAGTTTACGGGAGTCAGTATCCACTGAAGGACGCACAAAAATCTGCAAACGCCCATTGCGAATCCCTCGGCGTGATCCTTTGCGATATTCTTCGGCGAGATCTCACCGAAGATAAGGACGAGGACCGTCAACGCTATGGTCGACACGGTTGCAGCAGCCGACTGCCAGCTCGTATCCTTCATAAGGTCGATACACAGCAAGGTAGCCATCGAGGACGCCGCAATGTTGACCACGTTGTTTCCAACGAGTATGGTTGAGAGCAGCTTACTGTAATTCTCCTCCATCTTAAGGCAGAGCGCCGCCTTCTTGTTCCCCTCTTGAGCCAGCATCTTCATCTTGGTCTTGTTAAACGACGTGAACGCCGTTTCACTCGCCGAGAAGAACGCCGAGCCAATGAGGCACAACAGTATCCCTATTATGTAAGCTATGTTTGTTGGTATCATGTTTTATCCTTTCAAATAATCATCTCAAACGAAAACGCAAAAAGGCATAGCACTCTCCAATTCATATCGGACAGCAACTATGCTTCTTAAAGGCTATATGTATGATAATCGACTTCGACTGTCGCCTTTGTCTCCGTGTTCCACGAGATACTCCTATAAAAATTCATAGCAAGCTATGCTTGTTAATGCAAGTATTATACCACAGCTTTTTCACTTTGTCAATACCCTGCGGGTCAAAAAAAGCAAAAGCGACGGTACTCCCGTCGCTTTTGCCTTTTATTTAGTTTCCGAAGACGTTTCCAACGGTAATTCCTTCGATATGCTTAGCATCGTTAAAAAGCTTCAGCTTGGGACAGAACAACGCTCCGGCCTCGTTCGAAAGCTCAACTACGGTGACAGATGTGAAATCCATATGAAACGCTCCAAAGAAAAGAGGCATTGGGATGTTGAAGATATGCGACAGCGCAATGGACGACGAGCCCGCGTGGCTGAACATTGCAACGGTCTTGTCGGTATTCTCACCGGTCACTCGGTAAAGCTCGCCCTCTCTGGTGTATCCCAGCTCGGCAAGCCAAGCGTCAACTCCCTCGGTGACAGTCGCGGCGCGCTCAACGATTATGCTTCTGCAATAGGGCTCGTCCTTCTGCCATTCTCTTGAGAGCAGGGTCTTACCCTCGGATGCAAGTATCTCGGCGACTGCCCAAGGATGTCCGTTAGCCGGAATAGGCTCATCATTTATCGATTTCCAACCGATCTCACGCATAAAATCGCAGGGAACGATATCCTGACCGAGCAGCTCTGCGGTATGCTCCGCCGTCTGCATAGCTCTTCCCTTGGTCGAGGCATAGATACGCTCGATGCCGCAGTCCTTAAGTCTTTCTGCCGCAGCTGCCGCCTGCTTGTGTCCAAGCTCGGTCAGGCAGTCGGTTTTATAATCGGGATGTCCGTGACGGACAAAATAAATTTTCACAAAGTGCACCGCCTTTCTTGTGATATTATATCACCGATTCTATTTTTTGTCAACAAAAAACGGGGCTGATAATTTCAGCCCCGTTCAACCGTGATTTATTATTCGACCGTGATAGTGCAATAGATCGCGTAGTGGTCAGAAAGCGTGCATCCCGCAAGTCCAAAATCACTTACGGTAACGCCCTTATAGATGATATTGTCAAGGGGGTCTATAGAGGCAGAATACGTCGAGAGATTGCTATCTGTGTTTGCAAGGCTGTATCCCGCATCAGTAAAGACGCTGAAATCAGAGAAATAGGCATTCCAGTCACCCATAAGAACGACCTTGTCGTACGACTTGCACACCTCAACAAGCTCTCTCATCTGATCCTTACATATCTCGGGCGGATTACTCGAGTTTCCCGCATAGAAAGCAAGATGCGTGCTGACCAGCTTGACTATCTGACCGTTTATGTTAAGATCGGCAGTTACGTAGTAATAGTTGTTCGCCTTAATACCGTATGGGCTTTCCATATCCGCCGTCTTATTGCACTCATACTCGTGCAGGGTGATATTGGTTACGTCGGCATTGGCAAAAAGGGCGTTTCTGCTGTACTGTCTCTTCGGCCCTTCAAACTGGGTACTATACTTGGAAAAAACGGTGGTCTTTGCCAGAGACTGCGTTGTGAACTTGTTACAGTATTCGTTCAGCGCGATAACGTCGGCGTTGATGCAGTTGTAGATATAATCCTGATACTCTGCAAGCTTTTCTTCCTTCTGCTTTTCCGTCAGGATCGTGTTGTTCTTCTCACCAAGGGCAAAGTGACCGATATTCCAGGTGGCGATCCTTATCGAATTAGGATCATCTGCCGGAGCGTTGCCCGACTTGGACAGCTTTATAGCCTCGGGCAGATAGGATACGTTATTACTGTTGTAGTATATGTAAAGATATCTTGCATTGTCGGGAACCTTGAGAGTTATGGTCTCCTCGGTCGAGGTTACGACCCTTGTATAGCCGGCAGCGTAGGTAGGAGTATATCCGTTCGGGAACTTGCTGGCGTGGTAAAAGACCTGCGGCTTGGCGGCAAGGAAGGCATAATCTACAGAAGTGGTGCCCGATCCCCTTGTAATAGTAACAGTATCAAAGACCGAATCCTCAATGCAGAGGAATGATCCTCGATAAGAGGTGGACTTTATGTAGTTGTTGTCAGACTCTCTGATAGTACCGTCGGCAGGTACGATAGTATCCATGGGATAGTTGTACTCGTTAACGACGGCATTTCCAACCCTGAAGTCAACGCTGACCCAGGTCTTGCCGTTATCAACACTCGCCTGAAGATAATAGCTTATAGGATTGACGCTGATGACGGTCGCATCGCCGCTTTCACTAAGTGCCGCAACGCCAAGATCGATATCGCCAATTCTCCAGTTGCCCTTTTCCGTCTTGTTGAAGGGACAGTCTTCCATCTCGATCTTCGACCAGGCGGTTCCGTCTATGCTTGCCTCAAGAGCAGCCGTTTCGGGATCAAGTCTAAAGAAGGAGGACGAGCCGTCCTCCTTGACAGCTATAATTCCGGTGTCAACGTCATTGATGAGCAGATTTCCGTTTGCGGCGATCTTAAGCTCATCGACCTTTATCTCGGGTGCGCCGGTGGTGGTGTCGGCAACGGTAGTTGTCGTGTCGGCAGACGTGGTGTCGGCAGACGTGGTGTCGGATGCGGTGGTTTCCTCCGGCTCGGCAGACGTGTTGCATGAGACGAAAGCTCCTCCTAACATAACGAGCACCAAGGCCAAGGCAATATGTTTTTTCATGATGTCCTCCGTGTTTTTTATATATAGGACAATTATACACGTGATTTGCCCTGTTGTCAACACAAAAAATACCTTTCCTACTTTGCGAAACGGGCAAGGAAAATAAAATTCAATAATTTATCAAAAGCTATTGACAAAGAAGGAGTGTCGTGGTATAATACCGAGGTAAGATAACTGGCGCCTTAGCCAAGCGGTAAGGCAGAGGTCTGCAAAACCTTTATTCCCCGGTCCGATTCCGGGAGGCGCCTCCAAGATGAATAACACCCCAAATTTGAACTGATAGAGTTCGATTGGGGTGTTATTTGTTTTCAAAAACCTATACAGGAAACGGCTTTTCGCGCCGTTTCTTATTTTTTGCAATCGAACTGCGATTTCGGGAATGTTCCAAATTTTGTGCGAGATTTAAAAAATCTAAATAAAACCGACCGCCACAGTTCGATTAAAATTCCTCTTTATCGTTTGCATGACGCTTGAAATAGGATTCTTCCATCGCGTTTGGGGTGCGATAGCGGTTGATCTGATGTGGGCGCTTGCCGTTGTAAAACTCTATGTATGCCCCGACACGTTCTCTGAATTCTCGCTCGGAACGGTAGTTGTTGCGATAAAGCTCTTGCGCTTTGAGCGTTTTGAAAAATGCTTCCATCACGGAGTTGTCGTAGGGTGTGCTTTTACGAGAGAGCGATTGCGTCATTCCAAACGCTTTGCAACAATCGATAAACGTCCGTGCCGTATAGTTCGTTCCGCGATCACTATGGAAGATCAGCCCCTCGCTTGGTTTGCGATCTTCATACGCTTTTGACAAG
>JAZKZA010000167.1:0-4523 GCA_045612445.1 Eubacteriales bacterium
GCGCTTGGTGCTGATATTGGTGTTTCCACCACCGGCATAGCAGGCCCGAGAGGCGGAAGCAAGGAAAAACCGGTCGGTACCGTTTACGTCGGTATTTCGACCGAAGAGGGTGAATCGGTTCAAAGACTTTCTCTTTCGCCGATGAGAGACCGCGATTTTATTCGCTTCGTTTCGGCAAGCCATGCGCTTCACGCGGCACTGCTTTGCGCCAGATCAATGAAATAAGCAAAAGCTCCCGAACAAATCGTTCGGGAGCTTTTGCTTATTTATCAAGTCGTTTTCCGGTTACGGTGACCGTCGTTCGTCCGGCAGTCAACTCGGAGACCTTGGCGATAAGACCATCGGTCAAACCTTCTTTGATGGCTATCTTCATAAGAACGCGGTCTGTAAAATCCGCGCTGTCTGTCTTTGCTCCAAGCTTCGGCAGCTCAACGCAAAGCCGCTGATAATCCGAATACGTGCAGTTCAACGTCAGCTCGGCAAAGGGCTCGTAGGTAACGATCCCTGCTGCTTCTATCGCAAGGGTCGCCGCCTTTGAGTAGGCGCGAACAAGTCCGCCCGCACCGAGGAGTATTCCGCCGAAATAGCGGGTCACTACGACGCAAACGTCCTGAACTCCGCTTTTGCGAATAGCCTCAAGAGTCGGAAGTCCCGCCGTTCCTGTCGGCTCACCGTCGTCGGAGTAACGTGCCAAAACACCGTTTTTCATATAGTATGCCCAAACGTTATGAGTGGCGTCGCGAAACTCACTTTGCTTTGATTTTATGAACGCCATAGCCTCGACTTCGGTCTTTGCGGGGGCTATGTGTCCGTAAAATACCGATCTTTTTTCTTCAAACTCGGCACTTGCCTCACGTTCTATCGTGGTGTAGAACTCACTCATCTTCAGTCTCCTCCACAACAGAGGTCAGGTACTTTCTGAGCATACCGCGCGTCTTGGCATCGACGATCGCCGTTGCGGTTATACCGTCCGCACCGTATTCAACGTTTTCGACTGCCGAGGCGTTTTTGTAAAGTGTGTTGAGCGCTCCGCCCTCTGAGTTTGGGAAGAAAAAGGTCTCAAGTGAGCTTCCTTCCATAATTATCTGCTCGAGCTTGTTGACGAACGCCTCTATTCCCTGTCCGGTCAGAGCCGAAACGTAGCAGATGTTTTCAGGACGGGTCTGACCGAATCTCGGCATTTCCGCCGCGCCGAGGTCGCATTTGTTAAAGACCACCAGTGTGGGCTTGTCGACAGCCCCCAGCTCGGTCAGCGTATCTTCTGTGACGGCGAGCTGAGTCGCGTGCTCGGGGTCGGACGCATCGCAAAGAATGACAAGGACGTCGGCGAAAACCGCCTCCTCAAGGGTCGAGCGGAAGGCTCGAACCAGCTGGTGCGGTAGATTTCGAATAAAACCGACCGTGTCGGTCAGCAGTATCGGAGACCCTCCGGGCAGCGTGAATTTACGAGTAGTCGGGTCAAGTGTTGCAAAAAGCTTGTCCTCGGCAAGGATACCTGCATCGGTCAGTCGGTTGAGAAGAGTCGATTTTCCGGCGTTGGTATATCCAACTATCGCAACCTTCGGTATTCCGCTTCGGTCGCGCGATGCGCGCATGGTCATACGGTTCTTTTCAAGCACCTCAAGCTCGTCCTCAAGCGAGCGTATACGGCGCTGAATATGGCGTCTGTCGCTCTCCAGCTTGGATTCTCCGGGACCGCGCGTACCGATTCCTCCACCAAGCCTTGACATCTCGACTCCGTGACCGGTCAAGCGCGGCGCAGTATAGCGAAGCTGTGCCAGCTCGACTTGCAGCTTACCCTCTCCCGTACTGGCGTGGAGAGCGAAAATATCAAGTATCAGGATGGTTCGGTCAATAACGCGAACGTCCTGCAAAACGTCCTCGATGTTTCGTATCTGGGACGGAGACAGCTCTGCATCAAAAACGGCGAGCTCGATCGCGTTATCGCGGCAGAGACAGCTGAGCTCCTCGAGCTTACCCTCTCCGATATAGGTCGCGGGGTTCGGCGAGCGCAGATTCTGTGTCATACGGATTACGACCTCACCGCCTGCGGTATCGACCAGCCGTGTCAGCTCGTCGAGCGAGATGTTGACCTCCTGCTCGGATGTTCCAAAGGTTATAGCTCCTATTATGGCAACTTTGCTGTATTCGAGTTTATCTTTAACTTCCATATAGACCTCATAAGTTGTAAGAATAGCAAAACGGGCAAAAAACCGTGTAGATTTTCTGCCCGTATACGAATGCTTATTTGCTTGCCTCGAGGCTCTGCTTGAAGTTGTCGACGCGTCCGCCGGTATCGACGAGCTTCTGCTTGCCGGTATAGAACGGATGGCACTTCGAGCAAATTTCAACTCTGATCTCGCCGCCGTTGGTGGATCTGGTCTCAACCTTCTCACCGCAGGCACAAATAACAGTGCACTTTTCGTAGTTGGGATGGATTCCCTGCTTCATTTCTTTCACCTCCGATAACGGCCCCCTCGCTCACCCAAACAGTTCGGGTGGCTGTTTAACCGTAATTGAGGATATTATATCACAAACTTTTTTGTTTTGCAATAGTTTTTTTAAATTTTTTATATCTTTCCCGCGATTTCTATTCTGAGGCGTGAAATTATCTTTTTTTCGAGCCTTGAAATATAAGATTGAGAGATACCAAGCAGGTCTGCGACCTCCTTTTGTGTCATTTCACGGCTTCCGTTCAAGCCGAAGCGAAGACCGATTATCAGCTTTTCGCGTTCCTCAAGACGGTCGACTGCCTCGCGTATCACCCTTCTCTCCTCGCGCTGCTCAAGCTCATAGCCGACCGAGTCCTCGTCGCACCCCAGAATGTCGGATAAAAGCAGCTCGTTCCCGTCCCAGTCCACGTTTAACGGTTCGTCTATAGATACCTCGCAGCGAGAAGGCGTTTTCTTTCTTATATACATAAGTATCTCGTTTTCAATGCACCTTGAGGCATACGTGGCGAGCTTGATGTTGCGATCGGCGTGAAAGGTGTTTATCGCCTTTATGAGACCGACAGTTCCTATCGAAACGAGGTCTTCTATCCCGATCCCGGTGCTTTCAAATCTTTTAGCTATGTATACGACCAGCCGCAGATTTCGTTCGACCAATGCCGGTCTGGCGTCTTCGTCATCATCAATACGTGACAACAGCGCCGCCTCCTCCTCGTGGGATAGCGGCGGCGGAAGCACGTCGGGACCGTTAACGTAGAAAAGCCCTGCCTTGCGACTGTTACGTCTGTCACGTAGCTTTTGCAGAAACATCTTAAATATGTTCATGATAAAAAACCTTCCTTACTATACAACGAACTCCGGCGGAATCAACGCTTGAAATCCACCGGCACTTGACAAAAGCTCGACCGGAGCGAAAAGAGCCTCGACCTCATGCTCGGGATCGCCGGGCAGATTGACCGTTAATCGGTCGGGGGACATAGCGAACAGCATACCACCCCCAATAGCCGTTCTCGATGGAACGAGTCTCAAACGTCGAGCCGATTCGGGCGGCAGAGCGGCGAGCAGCGAGGCGTCTTTTCGTCTGACTGCACGTACAAGAGCGTCGGGCAGAGCCCGTTGAACAGACGCAAGGTCGGCAATAACTACGCTCTTGCCGCTGACAGGATCGCGAACGAGATTTCCGCTATCACATATCGCGGCAAGACGTATGGTCTTTCCACCGTAGGTTATCTCGATGTCGGCACTTCTCTCGCTCTGCTTTTGACGAAGGAATCGTCCGCTGGCAAGGGTCGCGATGCCGGACACCGCCGCCAAAAGCGCGAAGAACCAGACCGGCATACCGTCGCCGCTCTCGCTTATCGAGCCGAGCGGAAGACCGAGAAGATTCAGCATATTGAATATCGCGGTCATCATGCCGCCAAGCGCGACGGACACGCCGACGTATGCCAACGACGCCGTCATAAAGCTGACGAACCGTACCCTTTTGCCGATAAAAACTATTAAGCACATAACAAGTCCTGCCCCGATGTCGCAGACTAGCTCAAGTGGAGGAACGACCGCTGCTATAAGTATACCGACGGCGTATACTCCGCCGAGAACGGAAGCCAAAAGAGTCCGTATTGGCGGGAGCTTTCGATGCATAAGCTTGGCAGTTATGTAAAAGCAAAGATAGTCCATACTGAAATTTATTAAAAACAAAAGGTCGGCGTAAACCGTCTGCCCCATGTCCTCACCTCCGCAATCAATTATACACGCGACGCTGCGAAAAAAATGTCATAAACCGACGGCGAAAAAATAAAAAGAAAACGGACATCTCGGATAAAGAGATGTCCGTTTGAGTCAGCTTTCGAGCTGACGGCCGAGGAAGCCGGCGGCGGTCTGTATCAGCTTAGCTTCAAGCTCTGCGCTCATCTCGGACGGACGAGAGCCGTCCGACATTGAGGCAACACAACCGACGATGTCACCCTCGGTGAGTATGGGCATAGCACAGCTGATGTGATAGGTCGACTGATCCAAGGTCGCGGGAAGACGGTCGTTCCCCTCCTTCCAGCAGTAAAGAGAGCGAGCGTTTAT
>JAZKZA010000168.1:0-5885 GCA_045612445.1 Eubacteriales bacterium
TATTGCGCACAGCTTACCGAAGAATACATAGGTAAAGAAGTGTGCGTTATGGGTTGGGTACAAAAGCAGAGAGACCTTGGCGGTCTTATCTTCATCGACCTGCGCGACCGTACAGGCATCGTCCAGCTGGCATTTGACAACGAAACCGATAAAGAAATTCTCGACAAGGCATTTTCCTGCCGCGCCGAGTACGTTCTCTGCGCGCACGGTATCGTACGTCCCCGCGCCGAGGGTGCTGTAAACACCAACCTGCCTACAGGTAAGATCGAGATTTTCGTTACCGAGCTCAAGGTGCTGTCTGCCGCACAAACACCTCCCTTCGAGGTCAACGACCGCATCAAGGTAAAGGATGACACCGCGCTCAAATACCGCTACGTTGACCTGCGCCGTCCCGAGCTGCAGAGAAACATCAAGATGCGTCACGATATTGCACGCGTCGCTCGTGAATATTACTACGAAAACGGTTTCTATGAAATAGAAACTCCTATGATGATAAAGCCCACTCCCGAAGGAGCTCGCGACTATATCGTTCCCTCCCGTATCCACAAGGGCAGCTTTTACGCACTTCCCCAGTCGCCCCAGATCTACAAGCAGCTGCTTATGCTGTCCGGATTTGACCGCTACATCCAGCTGGCTCGTTGCTTCCGTGACGAAGACCTGAGAGCTGACCGTCAGCCCGAGTTCACCCAGATAGACCTTGAGATGTCGTTTGCCACGCAGGACGATATCATGTCGATGAACGAAGGGTTCATCAAGCGCGTCTTCAAGGAGGTCCTCGACGTTGAGATCGAGACGCCTATGAGACGCATGACCTACACCGAGGCGATGGAAAAGTACGGCTCGGATAAGCCGGACACGCGTTACGGTCTTGAGATCGTAAACATCAGCGAGGCGGTCAAGAGCAGTGAGTTCGTAGTCTTCAAGGGAGCGATAGAGAACGGCGGAAGCGTTCGTGCCATCGTGGCAAAGAACGCCGCCGCGACGCTGACCCGTAAGGAGATAGACAAGCTGACCGAGCACGCCAAGGGAATCGGGGCTAAGGGTCTGGCGTACGTCCGCTGGAATGACGACGCCCCTGCCTGCTCGTTTGCAAAGTTTATGACCGAAGAGGAGCTTGCGGCTATATATAGCCTTGTCGGACTTGAGAAGGGCGACGTTATGCTCATCTGCGCCGACCGCGATAAGGTCGTGCTTCCCACGCTGGGAGCGCTTCGTCAGATCGTTGCAAGAAAGCTCGAGCTGATCCCCGAGGGCAAGTTCAACTTCCTGTGGATAACCGAGTTCCCCTTCTTCGAGTGGAACGAGGAGACCGAGCATTGGGACGCGATGCACCACCCCTTCACCATGCCGCTTGAGGAGTGTCTTCCTTATCTCGAGAGCGACCCCGGTGCGGTTCGCGCCAAGTGCTACGATATGGTCCTGAACGGAACCGAGCTGCTCTCCGGCTCGATCCGTATAACCGACTGGCAGCTTCAGGAGAAGATGTTCGCCGCTCTGGGACTGACCCCCGAGGAGATCGACGCCAAGTTCGGCTTCCTCGTCGAGGCGTATAAGTACGGCGCACCGCCTCATGGCGGATCGGGTATGGGCCTTGACAGACTTGCAATGGTCATGTCGGGAGCAGATAGCCTGCGCGACGTCGTTGCCTTCCCGAAGGTACAGAACGCCTCCGAGCTGATGTCCAAGTGCCCCACCCCCGGAGACCCCAAGGCTCTCGCCGAGCTGGGTATCGCGGTGGTCGAGGAAGATAAATAAGTAATAAAATCTTAAAGACGCCGAAAGGAGGTGCTTTTGATGAAAAACGAACAGCTGGCGGATATACTTCGCCCCCAAAGCTTTGACGAGATGGTCGGTCAGGAGCACCTCTTCGGTGCTCGCGGCGTGCTTCGCCGTATGACCGAGGGCGGTCGGGTCACTAATATGATCTTTTACGGCCCGCCCGGGACGGGAAAGACGACCGCCGCCGAGATAATCGCGCGGCAGTCGAATATGTGCTTCAGAAGGCTGAACGCCACGTCGGCGTCCACCGCCGACGTCAAGAGCGTTCTTGCCGAAAGCGCAAACCTTTTCGGAAGCAACGGAGTTCTACTGTATCTCGACGAGATACAGTACTTCAACCGCAAGCAGCAGCAAACTCTGCTTGAATACATCGAGGACGGTCGGGTAACGCTCATCGCGTCGACCACCGAGAACCCTCATTTTTACGTCTATAACGCGATAATCTCGCGCTCATCTCTCTTTGAGTTCCGTCCGGTCACGCCGACGGCGATCGCCAAGGCGCTCGCCCGCGCGCTGGAGCGGCTCAACGAGCAGAACGGAACGTCAAAGACGGCAGAGCGCACCGTGCTGGAGTATATCGGCAGGTGCTGCGCCGGCGACGTCCGCCGTTCGATAAACCTGCTTGAAAACACCTACTTCGCCGCAGAGGACGAGCTGAAGGTCGAGGACGTCGATTCGTTCAACGTCAAGATCGGTAACTTCAACGACGATACTCATTACGACCTGCTCTCCTGCCTGCAAAAGTCGATACGGGGATCAGACCCCGACGCCGCCGTGTTTTATCTGGCAAAGCTGCTCTCGCTGGGCGAGCTTATCTCGGCGTGCAGACGGCTCAAGGTCATCGCGTCGGAGGACGTGGGACTTGCCTACCCGCAGGCGGCGTCGATAGTACATTCGCTCTGTCAGTCGGCGATCGAGCTGGGAATGCCCGAGGCAAGGATCCCGTTGGCAAACGCCGCGATACTGCTGGCGACCGCCCCGAAGTCCAACTCGGCGTACCTTGCGGTCAACTCGGCAATGGAAAGCATCGAGGCGGGAGCGGGGAAGAATATACCGAGCATTCTGAAGAGCCCGCTCTTCAAGGGGTATCTCTATCCGCACGACTACCCGGCGCACTGGGTTGATCAGACTTACCTGCCCGACGACCTGAAGGGCAAAAAATTCTATGAATACGGCGAAAACAAGACCGAGCAAGCAGCTCGCGCCTATTGGGAGGCAGTTCGTGGAAACAAAACGCTTCACAAAAAATGATAACGGCTTTGTCTGCATACATTGCGGAAAAGAGGTAAGTCCGCTGGGGTATTCGTCAAGAAACCACTGTCCGCACTGCCTGACCTCGCGCCACGTTGACGTGAATCCCGGTGACCGCGCCTGCGAGTGCTGCGGAAAACTCCGTGCCATCAAGGCAGAGCCGGACGCCAAGCGAGGGTTCGTTATCATACACAAGTGCGAAAAATGCGGTGCTATACGGCGCAACCGCGCCGCCGAGGACGACGACCGTTCGCTCCTCATAAGGCTCACCGCCGCCGAGATATAAAAGAGAAACCTCTTCACCCGATCTTCACCGAACCGTCATTGGTAATTCGTGCCAAGGGCGGCGGGGTTCATAAAGAGTCTATAAATTTATGGTAGAATCGGGTCATAACGCCGAAAGCAAAACACAAAACATATATTCGTAAAACGAAAGGATCGCAAAATTAAATGATTAAGATCGATCACTTGGTAAAGAACTACGGCAAGAACTGCGCCGTAGACGACATCAGCTTTGAGATCGGAAAGGGCGAGATCGTTGGTTTTCTGGGTCAGAACGGCGCGGGAAAATCGACCACGATGAACGTCTTGACCGGTTATCTTTCCTCAACGTCGGGAAGCGTGCTGGTTGACGGCATCGACGTGCTGGACGACCCGATCGAGGCTAAGCGCCGCATCGGATACCTGCCCGAGCAGCCGCCACTCTATCTCGATATGACGGTCGAGGAATATCTCACCTTCGGATATAACCTCAAGGGCTGTAAGCTCAACCGCGTCAAGCACCTCGAGGAGATCTGTGAGGTCGTCCGCATCTCGGACGTCTATCACAGAGTTATAAAGAACCTCTCCAAGGGATATAGACAGAGAGTCGGTATCGCCATGGCTCTGGTCGGGAACCCCGAGGTCATGATCTTTGACGAGCCGACGGTCGGTCTCGACCCCAAGCAGGTCATCGAGATCCGAAACCTCATCAGAACGCTGGGACGCGACCACACGGTCATTCTGTCGACCCATATCCTGCAGGAGGTCCAGGCGGTCTGTGACCGTATCATCATTATAAACAAGGGCAAGATCGTTGCCGACGAGAAGACCGAAAACATAACCCGCTCGGTACAGAGCAACCGACGCTTCAACGTCAAGATCTGCGGACCGCAAAGAGAGGTCCTGTCGGCGCTTAAGGCGAAGTCGGGCATCGTGTATGCCGAGCCTTTGGGAGAGCGCGACGGGGAGGCGTACACCTACGCTATCGAGAGCGCACCGGGCGTTGACGTTCGCAAGAGCCTTTTCTTCATGCTCGCCGAAAAGGGCTGGCCGATGGTCGGTCTGGAGGCTGTGGGTATGAGCATCGAGGATATCTTCATCTCGATCGTAGACCAGTCGTCCGAGATCAAGAGCAGGTACGACACCCGCAAGAAGCGCTCCAAGGCGGTCACGCGCAACTCGCTCGAGCAGAGCGTTGCCTCCGAGATCCTTGCCAAGAACGCCGAGGGCGGCGACAAGTGATAATTTTTAACGAAAGGAAGCTGAACGCGTTCGCGTTCTGACATATCATGACGGCAATTTACAAAAAAGAACTCAGCTCGTATTTCATAAATCCGCTGGGATACGTTTTCGTCTGCGTGTTTTTGGTAGTCTCGTCGCTCATCTTCTGCTTCACGACCTATAAGGCGATGAGCTACGACACCTCGACCTACTTCACGCTCCTCATCTTCGCATTTATCATTCTGATTCCGCTGCTCACAATGAGGCTCTTCTCGGACGAGAGAAGAATGAAGACCGAGCAGCTGATAATGACCTCCCCCGTGACCATCACGGGAATGGTCCTCGGTAAGTTTTTCGCGGCGTTCACCGTTTTTGCAGGATCGCTGCTGGTGTCGGCGGTAAACTTCATACCGCTTTACGCCATCGCCTTCGCTGAAAGAAACGGAGACCCGTATCATTACGCCCACATAGGTCCGGTAACGGGACAGATCGTCGGCAGCTTTATCGGAATACTTCTGATCGGCGCGGCGTTCATCGCCATCGGAATGTTCGTCTCCGCCTTTTTCGTGGACCAGCTGGCGGCGGCAATAACCTCGATAGGCGTCATACTCTTTATGGTGGTGGTCGGCTTTGCGAACCAGCTGACCGACGCCCAGGGCAATAAGATCATCAGCGTGTATGCCGTTCGCTTCGTGCTGGATTGGATCTCGGTGCTGAGCCGCTACGCCAATTTCGGCCACGGTATCTTTGATTTTGCGTCTGTGCTGTATTATTTCTCGATAGCCGGCGTATTCATCTTCCTGACGGTCAGAGTCTACGACCGACGCCGTTGGGCATAACGGAGGTTTATCTTGAAGCTTAATATAAACAGAAAAAAACTTCGCTTCGGCTCTCTTGCCGTAGCGCTGACGGCGTTTATCATTGCCGCCGTCGTGCTTCTCAACGTGCTGTTTTTGTCGCTTGCTACCAGCTTCCGTTGGTACATAGACATGACGTCCGAGGCGCTCTTCACGCTTTCGGACGACTGCCGTGACCTGATCCGAGATTCGATCGAGGGAGAGGGCGGCGTCAACGAGCAGAGACGTGAGCATAACCGAAAGAACGGTCTGAACCCGTCGGACGAGGGCTATATGCCCGACGTCGAGGTCAAGATCTATTTCTGCGACGACCCCGACAACCTCGCGCAGAGCACTTATATGAACTACGTCTACACGACGGCTCTCGACCTTGAGGCGGCGTGCGATTTTATAACCGTCGATTACCTGAACTGGGAGTATAACCCCTCCTCGGTACAGGCATACCAGAAGACGGGCTCGACGGTAAACTCGCAGTCGATCATAATTGAGAGCGGAACCGAGTACAGAGTATACTCG
>JAZKZA010000169.1:0-6284 GCA_045612445.1 Eubacteriales bacterium
GTTCGGTTACGCCTGCAACGAGACCCCCGAGCTGATGCCGCTGCCGATCTCTCTGGCTCATAGACTTGCAAAAAGACTGACCGACGTCAGAAAAGACGGTACTCTGACCTATCTCCGTCCCGACGGTAAGACCCAGGTCACCGTTGAGTACGACGGAAACACCCCTGTTCGCGTTGATACCGTCGTAGTTTCGACCCAGCATAGCCCTGACGTTGAGCTGGAGACGATCCGTGCCGACCTTATCGAGAAGGTCATAAAGCCGATAATCCCCGCCGAGCTGCTCGACGACGCTACCAAGATTTACGTTAATCCCACCGGACGCTTCGTTATCGGCGGACCTGCCGGAGATAGCGGACTTACCGGACGTAAGATCATAGTTGACACCTACGGCGGATACGCCCGTCACGGCGGCGGTGCTTTTTCGGGCAAGGACCCGACCAAGGTAGACCGTTCTGCTTGCTACGCCGCCCGTCACGTTGCAAAGAACATCGTTGCTGCAGGACTTGCCGATCAGTGCGAGGTTCAGCTGGCATACGCGATCGGTGTTGCAAGACCGGTCTCGGTACGCGTTGACAGCTTTGGAACGGGCAAGCTCGACGACGAAAAGCTCGCCGAGATCGTAAACGAGCTGTTTGATATGCGCCCCGATGCAATTATAAGACGTTTTGAGCTTCGTAGACCGATCTATTCGTCGCTGGCGGCGTACGGTCACATCGGACGTGAGGACGTTGACGCTCCGTGGGAGAGACTCGACTACGTCGAAAAACTGAAAAAGTTCATTTAACACAAGAAAAAACTCCGCATAGTATGATAAAAATACTGTGCGGAGGGTTTCTTATGATTATAGAAGCGATATTTTTGGCGTTTCTCGTGATGTTTTCGCTCTTGGGGTTTTGGTCGTTTGGCAAAACACTGATCGCATACTTTGTGCTCAGCCCCTGCCGGCTTGCCGTGACCCTTGAGTCGGGAGACGATATAGAGCTTTTACGACTCAAGATACGTGAGGTGCGCTCTGAATTTTGTTGCCGACGGCATCGGATTACCTTGCTGATACCGGAATCGAGAGCGGAGGACACCGAGCTTTGCGAATTTCTTGAGGATATTGACGTTGATTATTTGTTTTTTATGGAGAAATAGATGCGCGACGAAAACCAGACTCTGAAAATAGCCGGAAGCGTTGAAACGATCATCTTTTCAAACGAGGAAAACGGCTATACCATATGCGATATCGGAACCGGGGACGGTGACTTGGTCACCGCCGTCGGTTATTTGCCGTATCTGGCAGAGGGGGATAACGTCGTACTGTACGGAAAATGGGTGCATAACCCGAAATACGGACGTCAGTTTGCCGCCGACACCTTTGAGAAGACCCTACCCGCCGATGAGGCGTCAATGCTTCGCTACCTTGCGTCGAGAACCATTAAGGGTATCGGACCGAAAACTGCCCGAAAAATAATCGACGAGTTTGGTGAGGACGCCTTCGACGTCATAGAAAACCACCCGGATTGGCTTGCGAAGCTTCCGGGCATTACTCCGAAAAAGGCGGAGGAGATCAGCGAGGACTTTAAGAGCAAGGCGGGTATGAGGCAGGCTATGCTGTTCTTCAGAGAGTGGTTTGGCGCTGCTGCAACGGTCAAAATATATAAAAAATGGGGGTCTCGCTCGGTAGATATAGCCAAGGACAACCCCTATATGCTCTGCGAGTCGGTTGAGGGTATTGGTTTTGAGTCTGCCGATAAAATGGCGTTCGGTCTTGGCATCAAGCAAAACGATCCCAAAAGGATCGAGTCGGGCGTGGTGTATACGCTCTACCGTAATGAACGGGTGAACGGACACACCTGCTTGCCGCGCGAAAAGTTAGCTCCCGCGGCGGCGCAGCTGCTTGAGGTCTCGGTAGAGGAGGCTGAAAGCGCCATAGCTAAGCTTTTGAAGACTGAAAAGCTGATGCAATCACGTTTCGACGGTCAAAAATTCGTATATACTCAACAGTCCTATGAGGAAGAGTGCTTCATCGCCGAAAAGCTGGTGCTGCTTGACCGTATGTGTCCGTTGACCGACGTTGAGGATATCGCCCGACTTATACAAAAAGCCGAGAATGATAACGGCATAACCTATGCTGCGATGCAGAAAAAGGCGATAGGTGATGCGCTCGCATCGGGAGTTGCGTTGCTGACCGGTGGTCCCGGAACAGGTAAGACCACCGTAATCCGGGCTTTGATCCGCATTTTTGAGGATATGGGTCAGGAGGTCGCGCTGGCGGCGCCTACCGGACGAGCTGCCAAGCGTATGTCGGAAGCCACATCGAGGGAGGCAAAAACTATACACCGCCTGCTTGGAATGGGGTTTGCCGGGGAGGATGGAGAGGCTGCAGAGTTCAGCCGAGACGAAAACGACCCGCTCGATGAAGAGGTAGTCATCATCGACGAGGCGTCGATGATTGATAATACGTTGATGTATTCCTTGCTACGCGCTATAAGACCGGGGGCTCGTTTGATACTTATAGGAGATTCCGATCAGCTTCCGTCGGTCGGTGCGGGAAACGTACTCCACGATATTTTGAACAGTGAGCGCTTTTCAACTGTCAAGCTGACCGAAATATTCCGTCAAGCAAGGCAAAGTCTTATTATAACTAACGCTCACGCGATAAATAACGGTGAAATGCCCGACCTTTCGGTCAAGGATAACGACTTTTTCTTCCTGCCGCGCCGAAGTGATCGCGAAACGGCGCAAACGATAGCCGAGCTTTACAGTGTTCGTCTTCCGAGGGCGTACGGTAAGGAGACGCAAGAGGGAATACAGGTCATAGCCCCCTCGCGCAGGGGTGAATCGGGCACGGAAAACCTGAACGTAATACTTCAGGAGGTCTTAAATCCGCGGGAAGAGGGTAAACGCGAGCACCGACATCGAGAGTTCACCTATCGCGAGGGTGATCGGGTCATGCAAAACCGAAACAACTACGACCTTGAGTGGAGCTTCGGCAAGAAAAAGGGAAGCGGTATCTTCAACGGTGATATCGGAATGATCGAGTCGATAGGCAAATCGAGTATGGTCATCGGGTTTGACGATCGAACTGTGGAATACGACTTCAATCTGCTCGACGACCTTGAGCCGGCGTACGCCATAACCGTTCATAAGAGTCAGGGTTGCGAATATCCGACGGTCATAGTTCCGGTCTGTACCGTGCCACCGATGCTTTTGACGCGAAATCTGCTTTATACCGCGGTAACACGTGCCCAAACGAGAGTTATACTGGTCGGTCGAGAGGAATCGATTGCCGAAATGGTTAATAACGCTCGACAAACAATGAGATATACCGGACTTTATTATCGATTGAGAAAATGAAAGCTTTAACTGTTAAAAATTTTTTTAGAGTCTTCAAATGTCCTATCTGCCGTGAGCCTATAAGGCTTGGAGACGAGGGAGAGGGCGTGTTTTGCTCGACTTGCCGAGCAAAATGGGAGATAGATAAGCGAAAGCTTTGCTCGAAGTGTGGTCTTTCTGCCGATCTTTGCCGTTGTATGCCCGAGCTGATCAAAAAGTCGGGCGCAGAGGCTCTGATAAAGCTTTGCTTTTACGATTCCGACAGCGGTTCTCCTGCCGATCGGCTTATACTGTATCTCAAGGATTACCGTGATAAACGGGTATCAGACCTTACAGCACGCGAGATTTCAGCGCTTTTGCACAAATATTTTGAGCAAAACGGTATAGAACCGAGCGCCGCGGTGTTTACCTATGCACCGAGAAGCATTTCAGCACTTGAGAAAAAGGGGTTTGACCAAGCGAAAATACTTTCTTTCGGTTGCGCCAAGCTTTTGGGCGCGTCTTTTGCGGTGATCGTAAAGAGAAAACGCTTCAGCCGAAGTCAAAAGGGACTTGATTCTGCAGGAAGGGTTAAAAATGCAAGAGGCGCATACTTTATAAATCGAAACGTTCGACTTGACGGCAAAACTATCGTGCTGATCGACGACGTCGTTACTACCGGTGCAAGTCTGCTCGCGGTTTCAGAGCTTTTGAAAAGGGCAGGGGCGAGTCGGATAATTTGTGCCTCGATAGCTCTTACCGAAACTAAATAGGATCAACGACCAACCCCCGCCCGCGGCACCCCCGCGCACGGGGATGTTGCTTTTTAACGCGCCACCGGCGAAAACATAAAAATGTAAAATAAAGGAAGCAAAGCAAGAAAAATACAATTTTAAGCCAAAAACGGCAAAAAATGCCGAAAAAATTATAAAATTTCGGTAAATTGTGAGGGATGTATAGGCGTAGAAAATAACGCGTCCAAATTGTGCAAATTGCACATCAAAAATCGGGGCGATAATGTTGCGAGCGCAACGTTATTTTTGCCGTCGGGTAAGCTAAAATTACCTCGCCCCTGATCGTACTTGGCGCTATAGACACATTGCACAAAAAGCGCCGATTAAAGCAAGCTCAACCCCCAAAAGCGGGCGAAATATAGTAAATAACATTTACCAAAAAGAAACGTTGAAAAAGGGCTGGTAAAATCTCCCCAAGCCGAAAAATCACCAAAATTCGATATATTTGCGAGAATATTCATTTGTTAAATTTATGTTATGAATGTGAGAACGAAGCGAGGCGTGTGTCGCTTGATTTATATATATACATATGGTATCATATTGCCACAATATTGAAGAGGCAAGCGGTTCTCGGCGTATTCGACGCCGGAACGCCTCGGGCCCGCTCCGGCAAGCGGGTCCGCAGCTACCGTTCTCTGAACGGCTGTTTGCTTGCCCGAGCTAA
Source organism: Eubacteriales bacterium (assembly GCA_045612445.1). GTDB lineage: Bacteria > Bacillota > Clostridia > Oscillospirales > CAG-272 > RGIG3994. The sequence goes on from JAZKZA010000169.1 coordinate 4,759, forward strand.
ATATGGTCTTACCTTCTTCGTTTCCAGCCTGAGTCGAGGCGGTCTTTCGGGGGAGGGCAGGATCTATTACAGCGCTGGGCGCAGCGCAAATTTTGTCAGGAGGAAGAACCCATGAAGCAAACCGTGTTCAGACGTATATTGGCACTGGTCCTCAGTCTGTCCTTCGTCATCGGAGGCGGAGCTGCCGTATCGACGGGAGCGACCGGAGTCAACGAAGATTCGTCTGTCTCGAACACAAGCTTAGCAGACGTTAAGGAATTGCTCAACGCTATTTCCTATAAGGAATATACCGATTCAGAGCTTTTCCAGCTTTCCCTTTCTGCTAAGGAAAGTGTCGTAATTAACGCGACCAATTATAATAAGGACGCAACGACCGCCAAGGTCAAGCTGGTTGCTGTAGACGAGGCGACCGGCAAGGCGACCGTTGTGCCCAATGATTACGTTGCGAAGGAAGGAGAGATACTTTGTATCTTTTCTCCCGAATCCGGCGAGGTAGCCTTCAACGCTAACATTCCGGAGACCGCAAAGTACAGCATCGCGATCGAATATTTCCCTGCGACGTCGATAGTTGACGCCGAGGGCAAGGAGATCTACGCCGACAAGACCGGTTCTATCGAAAGAATCCTTAAGATCGACGGAAAGATCCCCTTCGCCGAGGCAAGATACGTCGTCATGTCCAAGGTTTGGAAGAACATCTACACCATCAAGATGTCGATCGCCGGAGACCCTAACGCCGCGGTCAAGGAGTACGAGGACTGCACTCCTTACATCGAGAAGGCAGAGAAGTGCGGTATCAAGTATACCGTTGCTGCCGACAGATCCAGCATAACCCTTGAGCTGCCCGACGGCGGCTGGACCTCGGAGATCGTCAACAAGCTTTCCGAAGAGGATGTGCGTTTCTTTACTACCGATATCGATAACAACGAGATCCGTTGCACCATGCAGCGTATCCCCGAGTTCCGCACCTACGAGGTTCGCGACGTTGACGGCTTCTATGCCGACAGCTTCGAGTTCGTTCTCGAGGAGGGCGAGCGTGTCGTCTCTCTCGAGGCAAAGAGCCAGGGTATGCTTATCAAGTCCATAACCCTCTTCCCGCAGGCTGAAGACACCGACTACGAGGCTATTGCAGAGGGATATGCAAATCAGCAGAAGGGTCAGGACTCGGTCAAGATAGAGGCAGAGTTCCCCTACGCCAGCTCGAGCCAGACCATCTATCCCGTTGAGGATACCTCGTCTGCTGCCAACTCCCCCTCCGCTACCGACAGAACCGTTCTCAACACCATCGGTGGTGAGAAGTGGCAGACCTCGGGTCAGTGGATCAGATATGCCTTCCAGGTAAATTCCTCCGGTCTTTACCAGATCGTTACCCGTTATCGCCAGAACATCAACGACGGTATCTTCTCGTCCCGTGTTCTTTACCTCTACAGCGACAGCTCTGTTGCCGAGGGCGAGCCGGGATACTACAACGGTCTGCCCTTCGATCAGGCGGCAAACCTCCGCTTTGAGTATTCAAGTCGGATCGTAGC
>JAZKZA010000170.1:0-2816 GCA_045612445.1 Eubacteriales bacterium
TGGTCGATATATGGCACACGTGGAAGGCACATCCGGTCTCGTCGGCGAGCTTGATGTCTCGCTCTATCTCCTTCCATTCCGCCTCGGGCGAGTCCTTGATCTGAGTTCCGTCCTCACAGTGAGCCGAAATGATCTTGTTGACCGCTTTGGCGCGTATCATTGCCTCGCGCATAAGAGCAGTATTATCAACGCCGCGTCCGTCATCCGAAAATCCGCAAACGAAAGGAGCGAGTGCTTCGATATCTGAAAGCTCGGCGCCTCCCTGACCGCGCGTTATACTACCGAACGGGAGAACGTTTATCCTTGCATCTCTCTTTATGAGATCAAGCTGCAAATTTAGGTTTTCAATACAATCGGGAACCGGCGAAAGGTTCGGCATGGTGCAAACGGCGGTAAACCCTCCTCTTGCAGCAGCCGCGCTACCGCTTGCGATCGTTTCTTTATACGAAAAACCCGGCTCGCGAAAATGCACGTGCACATCAGCGAAACCGGGAAATACGAAATATTTAGAAGCGTCGACGGTAACGACGCTTTCGGAACGATCAGCCAACGAAGCAACGTTTATATCACGGTCGGAGAACCCACCGCAAAAAAAAACAGAGGCGCCGGACAACAAATAAGTCATTCTCTACCCCTCCTAAAATTAGATTTTATATATAATAACACAAAGCGGTCTGATTGTCAAGGTCTTTCTTCGGTTTTGGCAGACTTTTTTTGCAATTTCGACGGTTTTTTGCAGCTTGGCGGTCTCGGACGCCGTTTGCTTGTGAATTAACAAAAAGTTCATAAGATTTTTTGCATTAGCTATTGACAAAGCGCTTTTTTTGCAGTACTATATTAGCACAGGTTAGCACTTATTCGCGTCGAGTGCTAATAAGGCGATCGGAAGGAGGTCAAAACGATGTTTGGAAATGAATTGAGCGAAAGAAAACGTCTTATACTAAAGGCGATCGTTGAAGCTCACATTGAGGGCGGAGATCCCGTTGGTTCCAAGTATCTTATGGAGAATCGCAACATCACCTGCTCTTCCGCAACCATTCGAAACGAGATGGCTGAGCTTGAGAGTCTTGGTTATCTCGAGCAGCCTCACACTTCGGCAGGTAGAGTGCCAAGTGAGCTTGGTTACCGCTTCTACGTTGACTCGCTGGCGCAGGAATATGCTATGACGGCTCGCGAGATCGAGGAGATAAACAAGCTGCTGAAAATGAAGATGACCGAGATCGACCAGATACTTATAATGGCGTCGAAGGTCGCCTCGGCTATCACTAATTACACCGGAATAGCCATAAAGCCGCGTCGTTCCAACGTCACTATCGAACGCTTCGAGGGCTTTGCGGTCGATTCAAGAAGCTTTGTCCTTGTCATGATGCTCTCAAACGGATCGGTCAAAACGCGAAACGTTAGAGTCGACACCGGCATCTCGACCGAAACTGTCGGTAGGCTCACTACCCTGCTGAACAGATACGTATCGGGTCTCACGACCGACGGCATTACTCTTCCTATAATAATGGAGCTTGAGCGCGAGATGGGCGGAGACAGTGAGCTTATCAACCCGATCATCAAGAGCATCTACGAGGTCATGAATGAGATAGACGGCGGTGAGCTCAAGCTCTCGGGTCTTGACAGACTGCTTCAGTACCCCGAATACGCCGACACCGATCGCTTCCGAGAAATGCTCGGGGCGCTTGAAAAGAAGGACGAGATACTCAACCTCGTTTCTGAGGCAAAGGATGACGACATAAACGTCATCATCGGCTCGGAGAGTGCCGTTAAGGTCATGGACCATTCGGCACTGGTGTTCAAGCCAATAGTTAAAAACGGAAAAACGCTGGGCGCGATCGGAGTTATCGGTCCGCTTCGTATGGACTATGCAAAGGTTCTGGCAACCATCGCAGGGCTTTCGGGTCGGCTTGCCGATCTAATAAACGAAAATTCATTAACCGACGGAGATAACCAAAAATGAACGAAAAGGAATTTAACACGACCGACGAATCGGTTGAGGAGCAGACCGCTCACAACACCGAGGAGTGCACCGAGGATAAAAAGAAAAAGAACGTAAAAAAGCTCGAATCCGAGCTGCAAAAGCTCACCGAGCAGTACGCCGAGCTGAACGACAGATACCTTCGTATGCTTGCCGAGTACGATAACTTCCGCAGACGCTCGCAAAAGGAACGTGAAAACGTTTACGCCGACGCCTACAGTGACGCCGTTTCAGAGATGCTTCCCGTTATCGACAATCTCGAGAGAGCGGCACAGTACTCCGACGCCGAGGCCGTGCTGAAGGGCGTTCAGATGATCCTCAAGTCCACCGAGGATATGCTATCCAAGCTCGGCATCGTAGAGATAGAGGCAAAGGTATTCGACCCCGAATATCACAACGCCGTTATGCACGTCGAGGACGAGAGCTTTGGCGAGGGAGAGATCGTTGAGGTCCTGCAAAAGGGCTATATGAAGGGCGACAAAGTTATACGCTATGCGATGGTTAAGGTCGCAAACTAATCAAGATTAAAATTTTATCTTTATAAATGGAGGAAATTTATTATGGGAAAAATCATAGGCATTGACCTTGGAACAACAAACTCTTGCGTCGCCGTATACGAAGGCGGCGAGCCGGTAGTAATACCCAACCCCGAAGGAGCAAGAACGACTCCTTCCGTCGTAGCTTTTTCCAAAACCGGAGAAAGAATGGTCGGTCAGGTCGCAAAAAGACAGGCGATAACCAACCCCGACAAGACCGTTATCAGCATCAAGCGTGAGATGGGAACCAATCACAAGGAGACCATCGACGGTAAGAACTATACTCCTCAGGAGATCTC
>JAZKZA010000171.1:0-3231 GCA_045612445.1 Eubacteriales bacterium
AATCTTCCCTATTACATCACAAGCCCTATTCTTATGATGCTGCTCGAATCGGGACTCCCCTTCGACTATATAACAGTTATGGTTCAAAAGGAGGTCGCCGAAAGGCTCTGCGCCAAGCCGGGCGGCAAGGACTGCGGAGCAATAACGCTGGCGGTTGCCTACCGAGGCGAGGCTGAGCTGCTCTTCAACGTCCCCGCCGACCGTTTTCTGCCCGCCCCCAAGGTCGACTCGGCGGTCGTTCGTATTCGTATGCACAAGCAAAAGCCCTGCATTCCCAAAAACGAGGATATGCTCTTCTCTGTCATACGCGCCGCCTTTGCACAGCGTCGAAAGACGTTGGTAAACGCCCTTTCCTCCTCCTTCACCCAGATCCCGAAGGAGCGACTCACGGAAATGCTTGAGTCTCTCGGTCTTCGCGCCGACATTCGCGGCGAAAAGCTTGGCATCGAGCAATTCGTTGCCCTTTCCGATATAATAAACGACGAGCTGAACTAACCGTTCAGCCCGTCTTTTTTTATGCTCCGAGCTTCTCCTGCAGTCGTTTTGCGACCGCCGAGAAGATCAGACCTATCGCTATACTCACGACGATTATCGCAAGAGTGTAGGCAAACTGATCCACCGTTTCGATATAGGTCTTTGCCTGCGCGATGTCGCTTCCAATACCGCCCAACGCGGGTGTTGCCACCAACGCCTCGGCGGCGATTCCAGATTTCCAGCCAAGCCCGAGTGCCGTGGTGAACGCCGTGACGAACGAGTTCATCGCCGTAGGTATCCAAAGATAGCGAAGACGCTCCCACCCCGTACAGCCGAAGACGGCGCTGACCTCAAGCAGCTCGCGGTCGACGTTCATCAGCGCCGAAAGCACCGCGCCGTACACTACCGGAAAGACGATCAGCATCACGATAAAGACCGGCAAAAGACCGATGCTCTTTCCGAAAACGATATACGCTAAAAATATGAATGACACGATCGGCGTTGCCTTGACCACCTCATTAAAGGGGTAAAGCAGCGTTCTCACGATCTTAAACCTTGCTCCAAGCGCACCGGCGATAACGGCAAGCAGCGTCGCAAGCACCACTCCGCCCAGCACTCTTAAAAGACTTTTGATCATCGAGCCCCAGAACGAAGCCGTTACCAAAAGCTCACCGAGCCGCGAGAAAACGTCGGTCGGAGTCGGCAGTATCAGCTCGTTGTTAAGCAGATAGGAAGGGATCGCCCAGAGCACAAGCCATACCGCAGCGACCGCCGCATATACCCCTGCTCTTTTCAGCGCCTTCATTATTTCTTATAGTACAAGCCGTCGTCGGGCAGCTTGCCGCCGATCGACTTGGGATCAAGCTCGAAAAGAACGTTATAAAACTCGGTGAGCGCCGCCTTCATGGCGTCCCCGTCAACGTACTTGATATTACAGTTCGGGATCGCCTTCTTGGCAAGTGCCGCCTTCGGAATGATGCCCGCCTCGGCAATGAGCTCGGACGCCGCCTCAGCGTCCTCGTTGACGAACTCGACCGAGCTGCGGTACTCCTTCAAAAACGCCTCGACCTCGACGGGATGCGCGTCCAAAAATTCCTTTCTGACAATGATGCAGCCCTGCGCCAACGATCCCTTGGGCGAGACCTTTTCCCACTCGGACGAAAGGTCTATTGCCGTTCTGACGTCGGTGTTCTGCGACTTGACCGCCGTGACCTTGGGCTCGGGCAGAAGTGCAATATCAACGAGCCCTCCCGCCAATGCCGACGAAAGGGTATCGGGACTTGAATAGGTGTAATCGAAGAAAACGTCCTCACCTACCGTCAGTCCGTTTGACTCAAGAACGTATTTCAGAATAAACTCGGGGTTAGTTCCCTGACCGGGAATGCAGACCGTTTTGCCCTGCAGATCGGAAAGAGAGTTGACCGAGCTTCCCTTCTCCAGCAGATAAAGCACGCCGAGGTTGCTGATGGCGAGCACCTGAACGCCGCCGTTCGTCTTGTTGTAAAGGGTTGACGCGAGGTTGGTCGGCACGGCGGCGATGTCTATGCTTCCACCCAAAATTCCCGCCGAGACCTGCGTTGCATCCGAAACGATGCTAAAGTTATAATTAAGCGCGGCTTTTCCGGCCTTGCTTTCCGAGATGAGCTTTGCCATACCCATTCCGGTCGTTCCCGAGAGAACTGTCACTCTGACCTCAAGCTCCGAGTCGGGTCGGGGAGTGCAAGCGACCAGACCCAAAACGAATATTACGCTCAAAACGAGCGCGATGATCTTTACTGTGTTTTTCATAGTGTTTTCCTTTTTATATTTTATATTTTTTTATCATTTTTTCACGGTCGAGCAGCGCGAATGCTCCGCCGTCCCGCTCGACAAAACCTTCCTCGATCAGCTTGTCTATCGCTCGGTAGAGCGATGCACGACCTACGTCCAGCATTTCGCAAAGCGAGTTCAAGGGCATATCCGGCTCAACTCTTTTGCACTTAAAGGAGGCAAGATACATTGCGAGCCGCCGCTCGGCACTGCCCGAGGTATAAAAGGTTATCTTGCGATTGAGAAAGCGTATCCGGCTCGACAAAAATTCAATATACGCGTAAAGAAAGCCTTGGTCGCTCTCAAGCAAGCACGACACCGTTCTCTGTCCGACAAAAAACACGCGGCAGTCCCTCTCGGCAACTATAAGGCTGACGTAACCGGCGCTGCTTTCAAACAGATTTGCCACGCCGAAAAGCTCTCCCGCCTCAAGCGTTTTAATCAGAACGCTCTTACTCTCGTGAGCCGAACGTACCTTCGCTCTGCCCGAGAGGATCACGCCGACCCGACGCTCGCTCTCCTCGGGTGAGCGTATCGTTTCCCCCGCGTCAAAGCAAGCCTCAAAGCAATCCGAGCTATCCAGTGCCTCTCGCAAGGTCTCGGGGTCTGCCGACGAGAAAATACGGCAACCGGATATCGTATCAAGTATCTCTTGTGTCATGTCTTCCCTCCTCGTGTCTCATTTGAGACAGTTATATTATATCAGACGAGGCAATATCTGTCAAGTATAACCTCCCACTTATGGGTTTGTTATATGTAAATTTAGTGTTAAAAGTCACCTTTTGATAACAAAAGATCTGCCGTTTACTGTATAATATTTGGTAAGCAACATCGCTATCCGATATTTTACGGAGGAAATATGACGCTTGTAATAATCGCCGCCGGAATGGGCTCACGCTACGGCGGTATGAAACAGATCGACCCGATAACCGAAAACGGTGAATTTAT
>JAZKZA010000172.1:0-9060 GCA_045612445.1 Eubacteriales bacterium
GCATCGGGCTCACATTCGTAAAGATCCTCAAGATCAAATCCAAGCTCTGCAAGAGCCTCTTTATAGCTTTCGGTCAAACCGAGATTGCAAAGATTTGTTTTCAGCGAGCGTCCGAGCAAAAATTCCATGCACATATAATATATACGCTTTGCTCCCTCTTCGTTCACCTTGTTACGGAAGGCGGTGCGCTTTTCGCTGAGCATATCTCTAATGGTCATCGCGGTTGCCTTATAGACCTGTTCTCTCGTGGCATCGGTCGGAGTGCAGCCGAGCTTGCGTGACAGCTTTGTCACAATGTTTTCTTTAATGTCCTTCTTGGTGGGGGTGTAGTTCATTGCTTTTGTCAATCCTTTTAAATATATTGTTGCTATATTGATACTCACAGGCTTTCGTACATTCCAAGGTACTGCTTCGCAGAGCTTGCCCACGAAAAGTCCACGTTCATTATACGGTCTATGAGATTTTTACGTTTTGCCTGATCCTTCCAGATCGCCGTTGCTGCGTTAACGCGATCAAGAAGCTCCTCGGCGTTATAGTTTGCAAAGGTAAATCCGTTACCCTCTACAATGCCGTCGTGCTCCCAGTATCCCTTGATAGAGTCGTAAAGTCCGCCTGTCTCGCGAACGACCGGTATCGCGCCGTAACGCGAGGCGATCATCTGTGAAAGTCCGCACGGCTCGCTCTTGGACGGCATCAGGAAGATATCCGCTGCCGCGTAGATACGCTTCGACAGATCTCTGTCGTACTCGATAAGCGCTCTCATCTTATCGGGATAGCGGGCTTCGAGCGACTTAAAGAAGTCCTCAAACCTCGCCTCACCTCGACCGAGAACGACAAACTGCACGTCATCGTTAAGCATTTTCTGCGCGATGTTTGCAACAAGATCAAGTCCCTTATGCGATGCAAGTCTACTGATCAGAGCGATCATCGGTACGTCGTCCCTTTCGGGAAGACCGAGCTTTTTCTGCAGATCGCGCTTGTTATTTCTCTTCCCGTCGGCAAAATCCGACGCCGAATAACGGCAAACTATTGCGGGATCATTTTGCGGATCATAATAATTATAATCAATTCCATTAAGAATTCCGCACAATTTATAGGCGTATTTGTTAAGAATGTGTGACAATCCGTGAGAATACTCACTTCCTCGTATTTCTTCGGCATATTTCGGGCTTACCGTGGTGACCTTATGTGCGCATTCAATAGCTGCCTTCATAAGATTTATGCAGTCGCCGTACTCAACCGTACCGTGATCATCCTCATCAAGAGCAAATACGTCTCCGAGTATCGAAAAGTCGTACTGACCCTGATACTCTATATTATGAATGGTAAAGACCTTCTTTATATTATACATACCCTCGACGAGCTTATACTTACGCTCAAGATAAACTATCGAGAGCGCCGCCTGCCAGTCGTGAGCGTGAAGAACGTCCGGCTTCCACTCCGAGCGGCAAAGGAATTCCATGACCGCCATACAGAAATAGGCGTAGCGTTCGCCGTCGTCATACTGACCGTACAGTCCGTCGCGCTTGAAATAGTATTCGTTGTCGACGAAATAGTAGGTCACTCCGTCCTTGACGAGCGAATATATTCCGCAGTACTGACGTCTCCAGGAGAGCTGAACGTCAAAGATCATCTCCTCGGTCAGCTTCTCACGCCACTCGGGTTTCATTGCCGAATAGAGCGGCAGTATAACTCTTATGTCGACGTCTCCCTTTCCTGCCTCGGCAAGAGCCGCGGGGAGAGATCCGAGAACGTCTCCAAGTCCTCCGGTGGAGGCAAAGGGCATTGCCTCAGCACCGACAAACAGTATCTTCTTCATATTTCCCTCTAAAAATTATAATGTCAGATCATCTTGCCCTTGCCGATGAAGAAGGGCATCGTTTCATGTCCGGAAAGCACTCTGCCGTCCTTGATCATAACGTTCTTATCCGAAATGACGCAATTAAGCGCAACGTCGTTTCCAACGTACGTATCCTGAAGCAGTATCGAATTGCGAACTATAGTTCCCTTTCCGACCTTAACTCCGCGGAAGAGTATCGAGTTTTCAACCTGTCCCTCGATAACGCAACCGTCTGCCACGACCGAGTTAACGACCTTGGCATCAGACGAATACTTGGTGGGGGCAGAGTTTCTGACCTTTGTAAGTATCGGGCGATTCTTTATGCCGAAAAGACCCTGACGCGCCTCTTCTCCAAGCAGCTTCATATTGCTCTCAAAGAAGCTGGCAAGCGAGCTGACCATAGAATAGTATCCGTCGTAGCGATACACCATGATCTTATCTCTTCTGACCTTGCGCATTATTATGTCGTGATAGAATGCCGAATATCCGTGAGCCGCCGCGTCAAGCAGTACGTTCTGCAGATAAGTGCGCTTGAAGACCATAACGTTAAGGCTTATCTCGGTCTCCTCGGTTCTGGGAGTATAGTCCATAACGTCGATCAGGTTGCCCTCATCGTCCGAGGTGAGCACCTCGGTGTGAGGTGTCAACGGATACTGCGACGGATCGATCTTCTTTGAAACGATAGTAACGTCGGCGTCGTTTGCCTCGTGATACTTGAGAACGTCCTCGATATCGATGTTGCAGATAACGTCGCAGTCCGAGGTGACTATATAGTCCTCGTTGCAGCGGTCGATGAAGTTCATAACACCGAGCAGCGCCTCAAGACGAGTGGTATACACCATATTTGCGGCAGAGTTATCAAACGCCGTGATAAAGGGCGGGAGTATCTTGATACCGCCCGAGCGACGGGCGAGATCCCAGTCCTTACCCGTTCCGATATGGTCGAGAAGCGACTGATAATTATAATGAGTTATTATACCGATCTTGGTGATGCCCGAGTTTACCATATTGGAAAGAGCAAAGTCTATCATACGGTACTTTCCTCCAAACGGAACGCTGGCGATCGTTCTGATCCTTGTCAGCTCGGGAAGCGAGGCATCGTGTATGTTAGAAAATATAAGTCCTGCGGCTGTCATATTTATTACCGTGGCTTTTGTTTTGCAAAAGCTTCCTTTCTTTAATTGGATTTTAGTGGCAAAGCGTGAGGTCAGTCGTCCGACAGCATCGCGCCGGGCTCAACAACTGAACCGGGCTCGACACGGTATCCGCGTCCGATCACCGCGATTCCCGATGCCTTCTTCTTCTCGGCGCCGACGTGAGCACCCTCACCGATATCACAGTCACTGTCTATTATCGAATACTTGACCGATGCGCCCTCGCGAACGACAGTTCCGTCCATTATTACCGAATCCTTGACGACCGCACCGTAAGCTACCTTAACTCCGGCGCCGAGCACCGAGTTCTTGACGGTTCCGAGGATCTCACAGCCCTCGGTTATGACAGAGTTATCTATCTTTGCGCTGCTGCCGACGTACTGCGGAGACACTGCATTATGACGGGCAAATATTCTCCAGCTCTCGTCGTTAAGAGTCAGCGCGGGGCGGCGACCGAGCAGGTCCATATTTGCCTCCCAAAGGCTCTGTATGGTTCCGACGTCCTTCCAATATCCCTTGAAGGAATAGGCGTACATACGCTCGCCGGCGGCAAGCATTGCCGGAATTATGTTCTTTCCGAAGTCGTTGGACGAGCTTTCGTCCGCCTCATCGGCTCTGAGATAGCTGAAGAGCTTATCCTTGTTAAAGATGTATATACCCATCGACGCCTTGTTGCTGTCCGGCTCCTTCGGCTTTTCGGTGAACTTTTCGATCTTGTTCTCGCGGTCGGTGGTCAGGATACCGAAACGGCTTGCTTCCTCCATCGGGACCTCGATGACGGCGATAGTACAGTCTGCATTCTGCTCCTTATGATAATCGAGCATTGCCGCATAGTCCATTTTGTATATATGGTCTCCCGAGAGAACGATGACGTAATCGGGATCGTAGCGATCTATGAACTCTATGTTCTGATAGATCGCGTTTGCAGTTCCGCGATACCAGTCCGCCCCCGTTTTGCCCTGATAAGGGGGAAGTATCTTAACTCCGCCGAAGGTCCTGTCAAGGTCCCAAGGCAGTCCGTTTCCTATATATTCGTTAAGCACCAGCGGCTGATACTGCGTCAGAACTCCAACGGTATCAAGCCCCGAGTTAACGCAGTTTGATAGAGGAAAGTCTATTATCTTATATTTTCCTCCGAACGATACCGCAGGCTTTGCCGTTTTCGTCGTCAGCGCGTAAAGACGGCTTCCCTGTCCTCCCGCCAACAGCATGGCAACGCATTCTTTCTTTTTCAACATTGGTTGTCCCTCCGTAGTAAATTATATTTTCGTATTAGTCTTGATCTTTTCAAATATCGCGCATCCGAACGGCGGCAGGTCTACCTCAACAACACCGTGCTCATTCGGCTTGAGTCTGCCAAGATTCAGAATGCCGCGACCGCCGTATTCCTCACGGTCGCTCGAGAACACCTCTTTCAGCTCCTCGCCGCCGGTCGGTATCGGGAAGCGATCCCTTTCGACCGGAGTGAAGTTGAGAACGACGATCAGCTCGTTACCAGATGCATCTATACGGCGAAACGCCGTAACGCTTACGTCGCTGTAATCCGGGTATATCCACGAAAAACCGTCAAAGCTATCGTCCCTCTCGTAAAGCTGGGGGTGAGAAAGGTAAAAATGATTTATATCGGCGGTATATCTATGGAATCCGGAGTGCGACGGATAGTCGAGCAAGAACCATTCTATCTCGCCCTCGTAATCCCACTCTCTGAACTGACCTATCTCCTCTCCCATAAAGGCGAGCTTCTTTCCGGGGAAGCAGGTCCTGTACGCCATGAAAAGCCTTGCTTGATCGAACTTCCATCCGTATTCTCCCGGCATCTTATCAAGAAAGGACCTCTTTCCGTGCACCACCTCATCGTGCGAAATGGGAAGTATATATTTCTCGCTGAACGAGTAACATATCGGGAAGGTCAGCTTGGCGTGATTTCCGCTTCTGAAGAGAGGGTCGGTCTCGGCATAGTCGAGAGTGTCGTTCATCCAACCCATATTCCACTTATAGGTGAATCCGAGTCCGTCGTTTTCGAACCCGGTTATATTAGACCACGCCGTTGATTCCTCGGCGATCATCATTACGTCGGGAAAATGGGTCGACATGACCGAATTGAGCTTTTTGAAAAACGCGATAGCTTCAAGGCAACGGTTGTCCCCATAAACGTTCGGAATCCATTCGCCGGGAAGCTTATCGTAATCGAGATAGAGCATGGACGCCACAGCATCGACTCTCAATCCGTCGGCGTGAAATTCCTTTGCCCAATAAACGGCGTTTGAAACGAGAAAGCTTTGAACCTCCTCGCGTCCAACGTCGAAGCGTCGGGTTCCCCAGCCGGCGTGCTCCTTACGGTCGTTGCCCTGATATTCGTAGAGCGGCTGACCGTCAAATTCATAAAGACCGTGCGCGTCCTTCGGGAAGTGAGCCGGGACCCAGTCGAGAATAACTCCGACGCCCGCACGATGCATCGCGTCAACGAAGAGCTTGAAATCATCGGGAGTTCCCCAACGCGAGCTCGGTGCATAATAACCGCAGACCTGATATCCCCACGAGCCGTCGAAGGGATGCTCGGTTATCGGCATCAGCTCAACGTGGGTATATCCCATCTTCTTGACGTAGGGGGCAAGCGCGGCTGCCAGCTCTCCGTACGTGTAATACGATCCGTCCTCGTGACGCCTCCACGAGCCGAGATTGACCTCGTAAATATTCAGCGGCTGCGAATAACAGCTCTTCATGTATTTCCGACGGTGTCTGATCCAGCCCGCGTCCTTCCATTTGAAGCTGCTCGCGAAAAGTCTCGACGACGTTTCGGGCGGCTGTTGCCAATAGTTCGCGTAAGGGTCCGACTTATATATCTCGCGGCCACCGTTCTTGAACTTGAATTTATAAAGCGCACCGTCCTTGAGCTCGGGAGATTTTATCTTGACCTCCCAAACTCCGCGATCGGTTGCTCGGGACATCGGATGAGTCTCGCTCCAGCAGTTAAAATCTCCAACGACGAACGCCTCGTCGGCATTAGGTGCCCAAACGCGGAAGACGTATCCTCCGTTGCTTTTATGTGCTCCAAGATATTTATAGGCTTGACTGTTCGTGCCCTGGTGAAAGAGATACGGGGCAAGCTCGTTTTTTAAGCTCGGCATAGTCTCACACTCTTAGTCCTCTCGATTGGGATAGCGTTATACCTCAAGCATTGCACCAAAAGAGGCGCGCTTTGCCCTCTCTGCAACAATATATGCTTAATATATATATTATACAACTGTCACATCATTTTTGCAAGAGCTTTTTTCGTATTTTTTATCAAAAAACGCATTATTTGTCTAACATTTTTTATAAAATTTGCCAAAACAGCCTCTGCTTTACATTGTTCAAACAAATCCGACAGCAAAAGACGCGCCTTATCGTTTCCATTTGAGCACATTTTATGCGAAAGTGTGCCCTCCGTCCTTGACAGAAAATCAAGCTTGTGTTATAATTTTATAATGGATCATAGTGTAAATCCGCAAGGAGGTGTGGACAGACAAATGAAGAGCTTTATGCCCGACGTAGTTGCTAACGATCGCCTTCGCGACAGACTTTGCAACGACATCTATTCCGGCAAGCTTACCCACGCCTATATAATCGAGGGCGCCGTCGGCAGCGGCAGGCACACTCTTGCGCTGAACATCGCAAAGGCCGTTGCCTGCGAGAACCGCAGCTCGGAGAGCCTTCCCCTTCCCTGTGGGGTCTGCTCCGCCTGCCGCAAGATATCAGAAGGTATCTGTCCCGACGTTATAACTGTCGGCAAGGAGGAGGACAAGGCGACCATCGGCGTGGAAAGTGCGCGTTTTATAAGAGGTGACGTCGTCGCACTTCCCAACGACCTTGACGTAAAGTTTTATATAATAGAAGACGCCGACCGTCTTACGGCTCAAGCGCAAAACGCCCTACTGCTCACCCTTGAGGACCCACCAAGCTTTGCCGTGTTCCTTCTGCTTTGTGAGCGAGCCGAGCTTCTTCTCGAAACTGTTCGAAGCCGCGCCCCCACGATACGAACCGAGCCCGTGCCGCGAGAAGCTATGTCGGCACATCTGCTGAACTCTGCCCCCGCCGCGGTAACAAGTGCCGCAAGACAGCTGAAGCAGTTTTCTCCGCAGGAATTCGAGGAGATACTTACGGCGTCCGCCGGTTGTATCGGTCGAGCATACGAACTTCTCGACCCGCATCGCAGAGGTGCTGCTCTTGAAAGCCGAGGAAAGGTCCGAGATTTCGTTGACCGCCTTATTGATTCGAGCTCACACTCCGCGCTGATCGACGCCGTTTCGGCGTTCCCTCAAAAAAGAGACGAGCTTATAGAGTATCTCGAGATCGTCACACTTGCTCTGCGAGATCTTATAGTAAGCAAAAAGAGCGATGACGCCGAGCTGTGCTTTTACTCAAATCGCGAGTACGTTCTCGAGCTTTCTCAAAAGCGCTCGGCGGCAAAGCTGTTGCAGTTCGTTGAGTCCTTCGATCGCGCGATCGACGCGCTAAACAAAAACGCCAACGTTAAGCTGACGGTAACGACCCTCGTCGCATCGCTCGGCTGATACAAATATTTTTTTAAGGTAATAAAGCATGGAACAAAACAACCGTTCAAAAAACAATAATCAAAAAAGCGGCAACGATCACGCCTCTGCCGGTCAGAACTCCCAGAAGCAGTTCGGTCGACGTCGTCCCATAAAGGACAAAAAGGGGCAGCCGCAAAACGCAGGTGAAAACAACAGAGGAAATCATCACCGCGACAGAAATCACAAGCGCAACCGTCATCACAACAATAATAACCCAAACAACGTCGAAAAGCAGCAGACACAAAAGGCGGCAGAGCCGATCCTTGAAAGCACCGCCGTTACCGGCGGCTTCGGTGGCTTTGAGATGCTTCAGGACGAGTATTTCGGCTATTTCACCGAGCCCGATGCAAACGTTGCACCGAAATATACCTTCACCGAGGAAGAGCTGGACGCCATTCTCGCCGAGCGTGAGCCGGTCGTTGACGACCGCCCGCGCACCGAGATCATAGGTATTCGTTTCAAGAAGGTCGGTAAAATGTATTACTTCGACCCTAACGGTCACACTGCAAAGATCGGGGACTCGGCTGTCGTTGAAACAGCTCGCGGCTTGGAGTTCGGTCAGGTCTGCCTCGGCAACCGCCTCGTACCCACCGACGATATAGTTCAGCCGTTGAGACCTGTCGTCCGTATTGCCACCGCTGAGGATATCGCGCACTACGAGGAGAACAGTAAGAAGGAATCCGAGGCGTTTCGTGTCTGCCTTGAAAAGATCGCAGAGCACGAGCTCGACATGAAGCTCGTCGATGCCCAATATACCTTCGATAACTCAAAGCTGATATTCTATTTTACGAGCGCCGGACGCGTTGACTTCCGCGAGCTCGTCAAGGATCTGGCATCGGTTTTCCGTATCCGTATCGAGCTGAGACAGATCGGTATACGCGACGAGGCAAAGCTCATGGGAGGACTTGGTGTGTGCGGTCGTCCGCTGTGTTGTGCCAGCTTCCTTTCCGATTTCGTTCAGGTCTCCATCAAGATGGCAAAGGAACAGAGCCTCTCGCTCAACTCCACAAAGATCTCCGGAACCTGCGGAAGACTTATGTGCTGCCTGAGATACGAATATGACACCTATCAGGAGGAGATCTCCAGAACGCCTCCGGTCGACAGTGTTGTAGATACCCCCGACGGTCGCGGAACGGTCATAGAGATCAGTCCGCTCGTGGGTAACGTAAAGGTCAAGATCGTCAACAAGCAAGAAACACTGATCAAGACCTACAAGCGCGATCTTTGCAAGGTGGTTTCCAAAGGCGCACAAAATGAAGAAAAAAACGATTAATTTTTGAAAAAGTTTGAAAAAGGTATTTATTTTTCGGAAGATATGTGTTATAATCTTCGTATATCAATAATGGAGGTGAATTAAGATGGCATATAAAATCAATGTCGACGAGTGCATCGGTTGCGGTGCTTGCGCAGATGAGTGCCCCGTTGGTGCTATCTCCGAGAAGGACGGTAAGTACGTTATCGATGCAGATACCTGCCTCGATTGCGGTGCTTG
>JAZKZA010000173.1:0-8212 GCA_045612445.1 Eubacteriales bacterium
AGTTCGTCTGAATAAAATCACGAACGTTTATCTCGTCCTGCCATTTTCCGGGGTTAAATCCGTTCCAATTTTCGTGCTTCATTTAAGTCTCCTTATAAAAACAAAAAAGCAAATCAGCATAGTAAAACTGATCTGCCCAGACGGTCGGCGGTGGGCAAACGCTCACCCGAGACCCTCGCACTTCCCCGCGGTGATCCGCGCTTCCGTCAGTCATGCAAGAGCCATTAACTTCTGCTTATATCATACTACATTTTCCCCCGTTTGTCAATCACATAAACGATAAAAAAAGACATATTATTTGTGTATCCCTCTTGTTTTACCCCTGCATTAATGGTATAATAGGTAGGTATACAGCTTGATTTTAGAAAGGACAACAAGATGCTTTTCGGAAAACACATAAATCGCTATTACATACGCCATCTGCCCGCGCTTCTGCTGGGAGTTGTGGCGCTTGTTTTGGTGGACTACGTTCAGCTGATCGTTCCAGAGCTCTACCGAATGGTCATAAACGGTATGAACAACGGCGAGGTCGAGCTTGACGGCGTTCTCCTGCCCTTCGATATGACGTTTCTGCTTGACAATATCTGTCTTCCTCTGATCTCGATAATCGTTTGTATGGTACTCGGTCGCTTGCTTTGCAGGATCTGCTTCTTCGGCTCGGGCATCAAGGTCGAGACCGACCTGCGCGGACGTATGTTTGATCACTGCAAGGATCTTTCTCAGGAATACTATCAGGTAAACAAGGTCGGAACGCTCATGAGCCTTTTCACAAACGACCTTGAAACGGTCCAGGACTGCTTCGGCTCGGGCATACTTATGCTCGGAGACGTCGTTTTCCTCGGCGGACTTGCTCTTTTGAAGATGGCAAATATGAATCCACTGCTGACAGGTCTTTCGCTTATTCCGCTGGCCTGTTTGTTGACCAGCGGGCTTGTGACCGGACGGTATATGACCATCAAGTGGGAAAAGAGGCAGGAGGCGTTCTCCTCTCTTTCTGATTTTTCGCAGGAAAGCTTTGCAGGAATTGCAGTTATAAAGGCGTTCGTCAAGGAAGGAAAGGAGCTTCTTGCATTCAAGAAGCTGAACGTCAAAAATGAAGATATAAACGTTGAATACACCAAGCTCTCAACCGCCCTTCGCATCTCGGTGACCCTTCTGATCGAGTCGGTCATCTGCATAATCCTCGGATACGGCGGATATCTCGTTCACGAAAACGTATTCAACGCAGGTCAGCTCGTTGAGTTTATAGGATACTTCACGTCAACCGTTTGGCCCGTTATGGCGGTCTCCGAGCTTATCGAGATGCGCGCCAGAGGCAAGGCGTCGCTCAACCGCATCGCCGAGCTGCTCGACACCAATCCGGTCGTAGTCGACACGCCCAGCGCCACCGACGACCGCCCGATACTTGGCAGTATCGAGTTCCGCGATCTCACCTTCCGTTATCCGGGCGGCGAGTATGACGTTTTGCAAAACGTCTCTCTTAAGATAAACGCCGGTGAGAACGTCGGCATCGTCGGCAAGACCGGCTCGGGAAAGACCACTCTCGTCGATCTCGTCCTTCGCACCTACAACGTCCCCGACGGAACGCTCTTCATTGACGGTCGCGACGTCAATACAATCCCCATCAAAACGGTCCGTGACCACGCCGCATACGTTCCGCAAGACAACTTCCTCTTTTCGGATACCATTGAGGCTAACATCGCCTTTGCCAGCGACGGCGGCTCGCTTGAGGACGTTATCCGCGCTGCCGAGCTCTCCGACGTGGATTCGAATATTCGTGAGTTCAAGGACGGATATTCCACCGTTCTCGGTGAACGCGGAACGACCGTTTCGGGCGGTCAGAAGCAGCGCATCTCGATCGCTCGCGCTATTATGAAGGACGCGCAGATACTTATTCTGGACGACTCGGTCTCGGCGGTCGATGTTAAGACCGAAAAATCTATCCTTGCAAACCTTCGCGAGCTTCGACGCGGTAAAACGACTATCCTGATAGCCCACCGCATAACCACCATTGAAAATATGGACAAGATCGTTTTCGTTGACGACGGTAAGGTCCTTGCCGTCGGACGTCACGAGGAGCTTCTCCAAAGTAGCCCCGAATACCGTACTATGGTCGAGCTTCAAAAGCTCGACGACCTTGAATCAAGCGAAAAGGAGGGCAACTGATCATGACTGAATTCTTCCCTCTCTTGACTGTCGGCTCGATCATCGGCGTAATATCGGTGGTCTTCATTCTGGCATACGCCTTTATGAAGGACAAAAAGGAGGCGGTCGGTTTTGACCGCCATATGAAAGACAGCGAGATAATCAAGCGACTCTTAGCATACGCTAAGCCCCATTGGAGGCAGTTCCTTATCGTTCTCCTCGTCATGCTCTTCTCGATAGCATACGACATAATCTCTCCGATACTCGTCGGAAACATCGAGGAGATGATCAAAAACGATTTTGAGCTTTACGCCCTTTACCTCAACGTAGGCTTTTACGCCTCACTTCTCGTAGTTTCTATGGTCTGCTCCTATCTTCAGTCGATCGTTCTCCAAAAGGTCGGTCAGAAGATACTTTCCAGCATTCGTGAGGACCTTTTCACACACATCGAGAGCCTTTCTCACGCCCAGCTCAGTCAGATACCTGTCGGAAAGCTCGTCACCCGTGTCACGAACGACACGAACGCCCTCTCGATGCTCTTTACGAACATTCTCGTAACGCTCGTTAAAAATTCGTTCGTTATCGTTGGTGTTCTGTTTGCTATGCTCGCCGTGAACTACGAGCTGACCTTGATGGTGCTCTGCTTCGTCCCCTTCATAGTTCTATTCACCGTTATCTTCCGCAAGTTTCTCAGAAGGGCCTACCGCCGCGTCAAGGACGGCACGACCGACATAAACACCTTCCTTTCCGAAAACCTCTCCGGAATGAAGATCATTCAGATATTCAACCGCGAAAGCCGCAAAAAACAGGAGTTTGACGATAAAAATAAAAAGCTCGGTCGCTCAAAGCGCGAACAGATATTTACCTTTGGCGTTTTCCGCCCCCTCGTTTATATGCTCTATATTTCGAGCGTGCTCTGCCTTTTCTATCTCGGCGGACGGGGATACATACGTGACACCGAGTTCCTCGGTCAAGTAATAAGCAGCGGAACCGTCGTCACCTTCTATTTGTATATCTCCAAATTCTTCAACCCGATACAGTCGCTCGCCGAGACCTTCGGCTGGATGCAGTCGGCAATGGCGTCGAGCGAGAAGATATTTACCGTTTTTGACATTCAGCCCGAGGTGGTCGACCTTCCG
This sequence comes from Eubacteriales bacterium, assembly GCA_045612445.1. Lineage (GTDB taxonomy): Bacteria > Bacillota > Clostridia > Oscillospirales > CAG-272 > RGIG3994. Next base: position 3,285 of record JAZKZA010000173.1, read on the forward strand.
GAAGCCATAGAGCTTGACAGCGTTAAGGGAGACATTGAGTTCAAAAACGTCTGGTTTGCCTATAAGGAGGACGAATGGGTACTTCGCGACGTTTCATTTAAGGTCGAAGCGGGACAAACGGTCGCCTTCGTCGGCTCGACCGGTTCAGGCAAAACGACGATACTCAGCCTTATCTGCCGCAACTACGACATTCAAAAGGGCGAGATACTTATCGACGGTATCAACATTCGCAATATCAAAAAATCCTCTCTGCGCCGCCACTTCGGTCAGATGCTTCAGGACGTTTTCCTCTTTTCGGGAACTATACGCTCGAACATCGTGCTTCGCGAGGAGAGCTTCAGTGACGAAGAGATCATGGAGGCCTGCCGTTACGTCAATGCCGACAAGATAATAAACAAGCTTGAAAACGGACTTGACGAGGAGGTCCGAGAGCGCGGCAACAATTTCTCTGCCGGTCAGCGTCAGCTTATCAGCTTCGCACGAACGATCATACACAAGCCCGAGGTCATGATACTCGATGAAGCTACGGCAAACATCGACACCGAGACCGAGGTACTGATACAGGATTCGCTTGAAAAGATGATGAACATCGGAACGCTTCTGATAGTCGCGCACCGACTCTCAACCATTCAGCACGCCGACAACATCATATATCTCAGCCACGGAAGGATAGTTGAGCAGGGCTCGCACCGAGAGCTTCTCGAAAAGCAGGGGCGCTACTACGGACTCTATATGCTTCAGTACGACAAGCAACGCCTGCGCGCACAAAGTAAATAACAAAAAAGCCGCTGAATTTTCAGCGGCTTTTTTGTTTTATTTTCCTCTGACCTCAGCGCCGAGGTCCTTTTTGAGTGTCTTTATAACGGCGGCGGCGCAGGCCTCGATCTCCTCGGAGGTCAAGGTCTTGTCGTCAGCGCCAAGCGCGAGACGTATGGTTACCGACTTCTGTCCCTCGGGGATCTGCTTACCGCGATATTCGTCAACGAAATCAACGCCGCGAAGCAGCTCTCTCTTTTTCGAAAGCACCGAGCTCTTTATCTGCTCCCAGGTCGTGTTGACGTCGAGCAGCATAGAGATGTCGTAGTCGTTGACCGGATACTCGGGCAGTCTCTTGAAGCCGTTGGTTCTCGACTTGAAGGGCACGAGCAGCTCGGTATCGATCTCGGCGAGTATTACCGCGAGGTTCTTGATTCCGCAAGCCATAGATGCCTTCTTGGAAAGAAGTCCCAGACTTCCGACCATAACGTCGCCAACAAAGATATTGAGCCAAGCAACGTTATCCGCCCAAACCGGCTTTTCTGCCTTTTCAAAGCGGAAGGCTTCCATATGAGTGTATCTCGGCATCTGCTCGAAGATTCCCTTCACTCGGCGGAAGAACAGAGTTATGTCCTCCAGCTTGTTGGTCTTTTCGGCAAAGGCACAACCGATCTTTCTTCTCTGGCGCGGCAGCTTCTCGGTCGCGTCGTAGCCAGACTCGACCATCTCGGCATCTGCCACCTGTGCTTCCTCAAAGATGGCAAACTCATTATAGTATCTCTCGTTCTTGACGACCGCCTGACAAAGGTTAGGCAGGGTCGACGAGCGAATATACTTCTCCTCGGGCGAGGGGGGAGTGGGCAGAGTCAGAATACCGTCGGTGCTCTGAAGTATAGCCTTAACGAACTCCTCTTTCATCCAGGGATAGGTCAGGACCTCCTGCATTCCGCAACGGTATGCAAGATACTCCTCAATATTACGGACCAGGCTCTTATCGAGCTGATTGATAGCTCCCGAGAAGGATGTCGTAATGCTCGACGCCTCGAAGTTCTCGTAGCCGTACATACGGGCGACCTCTTCCATGATGTCCGCCTTGATAGAAACGTCACCGGTCGAACGCCACGAGGGTACTTTTACGTGCATATTGTCGCCATTGAACTCAACGCTAAAGCCAAGCAGTCCCAGCTTATGTGAGATCTCCTCCTGAGTCAGATGCTTGCCGAGTCTTCTGTCAAGCCAATCGTAGCTGACGTCTATCTCGGCGGGAGTGAGCTTCTTCGGGTAGTTATCGGCGTACGCCACTACCTTCATCTCGGGATAGAGCGAGGCAAACAGCTCCATCGAGAGCGACAGTGCAAGATCGCATCTTTCGGGATCGATAGCCTTTTCGTAACGGGTCGAGGCGTCGGTACGATTGTCGTAGCGCAGGGCTGTACGGCGGATACCGGTCGACTCAAAGTTAGCGACCTCAAGGATAACGTTCTCGGTGGTCGGCAGGATAGAGTCCTTGACTCCGCCCATAACGCCGGCAAGTGCGACCGCTTCCTTCGCGTCGGCAATAACGAGATCGTCCGATCTGAGCGAAAGCTTCTTGCCGTTGAGCAGCTCAAGCTCCTCTCCTTCGGCAGCACGGCGAACGCAGATATGATCCTGTATCATATCCGAGTCAAAGGCGTGAGTCGGCTGACCGACTGCCATCATAACGTAGTTTGTAACGTCGACGAGCGCGTTTATCGGTCTGAGACCGACCTTCCAAAGTCTTGCGCGAAGCTCGAAGGGAGATTCCTTGACTGCGAGTCCCTCAAGCTTGACTCCGATATATCGGGGGCATTTGTCCTCATCGTCGATGACGATCTTGAACTCATCGATACCTGTGGGGATCGCGTACGGCTCGATCTTCTTGAGCTCAAGGTCGTAGAGTGCGGCGATCTCGCGAGCCATACCGTAGTGTCCCCAGAGGTCGGGGCGGTTGGTCATCGACTTATTGTCTATCTCAAGAATGATATCGTCGAGCCCGAGAGCCGTAGCAACGTTCTCTCCCGCCTTGACGTCAAAGGCAGACAGGTCAACGATCTCGTGATCATCACCCAGCGGGAAGAGATCGGCAAGACCAACCTCGGTGGAGGCACAGATCATACCGTAGCTGGCAACGCCGCGAAGCTTGGCGTTCTTTATCTCAACAGGCTCACCCTCTCCGTGCCAGCGCACCCACGCGCCGGGAGCGGCAACGATGACCTTCATTCCGACCGCGAGATTCGATCCTCCGCAAACTATGTCATGTGGCGCGTCGTCACCCGTGTCAACAAGGCAAACGCGAAGCTTGTCCGCATTCGGGTGGGGGTTGACCTCAAGTATCTCTCCAACTACGATGTTTTCAAACGACTTCTTTATGTCGTGCGCACCCTCGACCTCAACGGTGGACATGGTCAGCTCGTATGCGAACTTAGACAGGTCCATACTGTCGGGAATGTTTACGTAATCCTTTATCCAATTAAGTGAAAGCTTCATTATTAAGTCCTCCTATCAGTGGAACTGCGAGAGGAATCGCAGGTCAGCGCTGTTGAAAAGACGCACGTCGTCAACTCCGTAGCGCATCATAACGAGTCGGTCAAGACCGATGTTAACGTAAAATCCGGTGTACTCATCGGGGTCAAGACCTGCCGAACGGAGAACGTTCGGGTGGGGCGTTCCGCCCGGCATGACCTCGATCCAACCAACGTTCTTACAAACGCTACAACCCTTGCCTCCGCAAACGAGGCAGCCCATATCGATCTCAAAGCCCGGCTCAACGAAGGGGAAGAAGCCGGCTCTCATACGAACCGGGACCTCGCGTCCGAAAACCTTTGAAAGTATGCTCTGTATCATTACCTTACCCGAGGAAAAGGTGAACTCCTTGTCAACGATCAGAGCCTCGTACTGATAAAAGGCACGCTCGTGACGGGCGTCGGTGGTCTCGTTACGGTAAACACGACCGGGGTAAACGAAGCGGTAAGGCGCTTTGTGTGTCTGGAGATAGCGAACGCTTCCTCCCGTCAGGTGAGGACGCAGACAAAGCTTTTCATTAGCCTCTCCCTTATCGTGTCCCTCGATCCAATAGGTATCCATGCTCTCACGGGCGGGGTGGTTGGGCGGGAAGTTGAGCTTATCAAAGGCGTAAAGCTCACTGGTGATCTCGTCCTCCTCGAATATCTCAAAGCCCATGGATCTGAAGGCGTCGTTCAGGTCATCTCTCATCTGCTTGATGGGATGCTTTCCTCCCGAAAGGGGCGCGATACCGGGCAGAGTTATATCGAAGTCCTCAGGTATCTCGGATGCCTTGAGCTTGATCTCCTCACGGCGCGACTCAACGGCTGCAGACAGCTCGTTCTTTACCTCGTTTATCTTTTTTCCCATTTCGGGACGGAGCGAGGGGTCCATCTTCGGCAGCTCCTTGAGCAGCTCGGTAACTCCTCCCTGCTTACCCAAAAAAGATACCTTGATCTCCTGAAGCTCGATCTCGTTCTTAGCAGAGGCAACGGCGGCAAGTCCGTCCTCTCTGATCTTTTGAAGTTTCTCGTTCATAATATCCTCTCAAAAATTATTTGCAATAAAAAAACTCATCCCAACAAGGGACGAGCATAAACCCGCGGTACCACCCACATTCAGGGCGAAGCCCTGCACTCAATGCCGCGCTTCTGCGTGCGACGCCGCTCGATTTAACCCGAAAACGGTTTTCATCGAATGCTCCGATGCTGAAATTTCAGACCCAAACGACCGCGGCTCTTTCAGCCCAAGGAAACCGCTCTCTGCTTGCCGTTTTTTGAATCCTACCACACATCTTCAACGCATATATAACAACAATAAATATAATACCACAAAGGCTACGTTTTGTCAATGACTTTTTCCCATTTTACCGTGATATATCCCCCAACGTATCACATTGGGGGATATTCGGTCACTTTTTATCAAACAGTACGCGTCGCTCGGTCGAGCGACTATCGTTATTTTTTACTTACGTCAACTATCATTTTATCTTGACCTCAGCACCAAGACGTATTATATCGTCGAAATACCCCGGATAGCTTTTCCTGACCGCCTCGACGCCGTCGATCACTCCGCCCAGCCTTGAGAGCACCAGCGAGAGAGCCATAACGATACGGTGGTCGTTATGACCGCACAGAGGTGTTTTGGCG
>JAZKZA010000174.1:0-2675 GCA_045612445.1 Eubacteriales bacterium
GCTCTTGGTGAGAAGAGTGACCGACTCGGCGTGAATAGACATCTCTCCGGTTCTGGTGCGGAAGACGGTTCCGACGATACCGACGATGTCACCGATATCGAACTTTTTGAAATCGGCGTAGTGATCCTCGCCGATGCTGTCGCGAGCGACGTAGCACTGTATATTTCCGCCAAGGTCCTGAACGTTGCAGAAGGAAGCCTTGCCCATGATACGCTTGGACATCATACGTCCTGCGATCGAAACGGTGCTGCCCTCAAGCGCGTCGAAGTTTTCCTTGACGTCGCAGCTATGATGAGTTACGTCAAATTTAGTGATGGCAAAGGGATCGTTGCCCGCCTCGCGGAACTGCTCGAGCTTTTCGCGGCGGATCTTTAGAAGATCCGAAAGCTCTGCAGCCGTAGGCTCAGGACGAACGGCGTTCTGATTATTGTTTTCAGACATTTTTTGCGTTACCTCTTGATAAGTTTAGTTCTTGGTTCTCTGTACGTTGCGGACCTCGATGTGAAGGTGTCCCGCAGGGGTGTCTACCGTGACCCTTGCGCCTTCCTTGGCTTTAGCCTCGATAAGAGCTCTGCCGATGGGCGACTGATCCGAGATCTTATGCTCGATGGGGTTTGCCTCGTTCGAGCCGACGATGCTATAGGTGATCTCCTCGTCGTCCTCGACGAAATAGAGGGTGACGGTCGAGCCGATGCCGGCGATCGAGGTATCTATCTTGGACTCGTCGACGATCTCGGCGTTGCGAACCAGCTCTTCGAGCTCCTTGATGCGAGCCTCGGTCTTTGCCTGCTCGTTTCTTGCCTCATCGTATTCCGAGTTTTCCGAAAGGTCTCCGAAGGAGCGCGCGGTGGAAAGGTCCTTTTTGACCTCTTCGCGCTTTACGTTCTTCAAATAATCAAGCTCGTCCTTGAGAGCCTTGAAGCCTTCCTGGGTGTAAAGTGTTGTTTTCTTGGTTGCCATAGCTTTGTCTCCTAAACTTAACGTAATATGATATAATAAATTATTTACCGAAAGACGATATTGCCGCCGCCAGCTGATTATCCAGAGGCTGGAGATCGGTCAGCAGCTTGTAGATGTTTACCGACGACGCCTCGTCGGAGAGCTTGACGGTGTATCCCTCGGAGGGAGTGATACCGACGCCGTGATAATTGTCCATGTTATAGGGACGGTAGTATTTCGTGGTCATTTTGATAGCGCCGCTATACTGCTCGCCGTAGTAGGCAAGCGGGAATATGGACTGCATGCACCCCTTGCCGTAGGTGGTCTCACCGACGACGGTGGTGAGTCCGTAGGTCTTGAGCGTGCCGGTGAAGAGCTCGGCTGCACTGGCGGTACTGCCGTTCACGAGAACGGCGGACTCGTATTTGCGATACTTTCCGATGTCTTCCTTGGCAACGTTACAAGCCGAATAGTCGCCGCTGTAGCGGACAGGCTGGCAGACGTCTGTCTCGATCCTTCCGTCACAATCCTCGGTTATAACTATAACGTCGTCCTCGTTGAGGAAGTAGGAAAGCACGGCACTGATCGAGGCAAGGTCTCCGCCGGGATTATAGCGCAGGTCGTAGACGAATTTATTGCAACCGCCCTCGATAAGCGCGTCCATGGCCGCACAGAACTGCGAGGGGGTGGTGAGATCGAAGTTGAGTATCTTGACTATGCCGACTGACGGGTCTGCCAGGCTTACGGCGTGCATTACCGACTCGGTGACGAACTCGTCGCGGACGATGCTGAACTCAATGACCGTTTCAAGATCGCCGGGACGGACGATGCCGAACTCACAGGTCGTACCCTTGACTCCCTGGAGCTTTTTGACCGCCATTTCGTAGCCGAGCTCCGAGACTGCCTCGGCGTTCTCTCCGATGCCGACCTGAACGATAAGGTCTCCGTTGAGCAGACCCGCGCTTTCTGCGGGGCTTCCGGGGAGCACCGAGATTATCTCGATACAATCGTATTCGGTATTTTCGATTATGGTTATACCGATGCCTTGATTGTCACCCTTGTTTTCCTCGGTGAGCTTGGCATATTCCTCTGCGGTGTAATAGTGAGCGTAGATATCTCCGGTCGCCTGCTGGTAAGCGAGGACGATAGCCTTCGAGAGGGCTTCGTCAGAAAGCTCGAAGTCGTAATACGAATTTACGTCGAGCATGCCGCCGATCAGCGTGGCGTTCGGATAGGACGAGCCGACAGACGAGCCGCCCTGCTGCTGGTCTCCCAACAGACTTTCAAGATAAAAACCACAGGAAGTCAGTGCCGAGATGCAGATAATGACGGCAACTATTGCCGCGGTTAATTTTTTGAACATAATGGTCTCCGTTACGGTTTGTGGTAATAATAGGCAATATAAGCGAAACGGGAGAGCTTCCCGCTTCGCTTACATTATAATAAACAGATCAGAACTTTACGGGCTTCGAGTTGAGATACTTTCTGACCATGAGCGCGACCTTGAAGGTGATGGCGTGCTCGAACTCGCGCAGGTCGAGTCCGGTCAGCTTGCGGATCTTATCGAGACGGTATACCAGCGTGTTACGGTGTACGAACAGCTTTCTCGAGGTCTCCGAAACGTTGAGGTTGTTCTCAAAGAAGCACTGAATGGTCATAAGAGTCTCGCGGTCGAGCGATTCGAGCGATCCCTTTTTGAAGACCTCCTGAAGGAACATCTCACAAAGAGTGGTGGG
>JAZKZA010000175.1:0-1692 GCA_045612445.1 Eubacteriales bacterium
GTAGTGTCCTGACGGACACGACGCCTTTGTTTTATCCCTCCATCTTCCATTCGACGAGAAGGGTAGGGTCTATGCGCGAGGCGTCGAAGCGGTAATGCCCGGTGACGCCCTCGTTTGTGGGGTCGGAGAGGTAATCCTCCTCGCGGTCGAGCTGACCGCTGTTATGTATAAGGTAGGGAACTCCGTTCGCGTTGCGCTTGTCAGACACGATACCGATATGGACGTTGTTTCCGAAGATAACGATGTCGCCCGCCTGCCATTCGGCGGTGTTGGTCACGTCGCACGTCAGTATCTCGCAATGTCGGGAAAAGAAGACCTTGAGGTTAACGACGCGACGGAAATCGATATTCGAGTCGGGTCGGTCTATGCTCGAGTAGGATATGGGGCTGCTTTTGACGTCGTTGTCCACCATATCGCGCAGAGAATACCCCGCATCGCGGAAGGCGCGCCAGATAACGTCGGCGCAAACGCCGACGCTCTCGGGGGGATAGCCTCCAACGTAGTAGCTGTCGTCGTATTCGGGGTGACGGAGCGCGTCGGCGCGCGCGCCGAGCATGATGTCGGTGTAATCGTCAACGCCGTCGCGGTCGAAGTCGACCGTGCTTTTAATAAAAACGTAGTTTTGCGGACTGCCGTGGATCAGCGGGATCATCAGGGCGAGAGCCACCAAAAGCAAGGACGCCAGAGATATTGAAAGAGTTCGCGTAAGTTGTCCTCTGCTCATACTTATAAAAACCTCTTGGAGTTTGTGATAAGGGTCACGGCATGTAGGTTATCGTCTGACCCTTTCCCATGTGCATAACGGGGAGGGCGTTGCCCGAAAGGGACAAAAGCTCGCTGACCGTCACCAGTTGATAGCCCTCGGCGATAAGTCGATCGGCGGCGGCGATGAAGATATCGACCGAAGACATATAGATATCGTGCATCAGAACGATCGCACCGTCGTACGCCTGACTGACTATCAGCTCCACTTTTTCTTCAACGAAGGCGTTGTACTTCTCAACTCGTGCGGGATCGTCCGAAAACTTGTCCGCCGTCTTGGGGCGAGAGTCGTAGTCAAGGGTGTCGATGCTCCAGCCGATGGTCGAAAAGCCGAGCGAGGCGATGTGCTCGAGCTGAGACTCGTTGACCGAGCCGCCCAGCGGTCTGAAAAGAGTGGGCGAGCTGACGCCGGCAGACGCGATCGCGGCGGCGGTCTTTTGGAGGTCGGCGCGAATGGCGTCGTTGTCAAGGCCGCGGTAGGAGGTCTCGTGATCGTAGGTATGGCAACCGATATCGCAGCCGAGCGACGCGGCGCGACGAACGGCGGCAGGATATCTTTCGGCGCGCGAGCCGAGCATAAAGAAGCTGGCGCGCGAGCCGGTCGCCTCAAGCTTGTCGAGAATATAGGTGGTATAGGGATAGAATCCCTCTTCAAGGTCCTCGGCGGGGGCGTGAGGGCCGTCGTCGAAGGTGAAGGCTATCTTTTTTTTGTTCGGATCGAGTCCGGTCTGGACCGAGGGCTCCTCGGTCGGGCTGCAGGAAACGGTCATAATAAGGCAACCGAAAAGCAGAGCAAAACCGAGCAAAACCGAGAGTGATCTTTTCATACGTACCTCTTTATTTGTGATAGGAGCGCCCCGAATTTATCATAAAGGCGCGGTAGACCTGCTCGAGCAGAACGACCCTCATAAGCTGATGCGGGAAGGTCAT
>JAZKZA010000176.1:0-5509 GCA_045612445.1 Eubacteriales bacterium
ATACAACAAATAAGTAATTTTGAAAATCAAATTCAAGGAGATATAAAATTATGGAAAACAAGCTCGTTTACACAGGAAAGACCAAGGACGTTTTCGCTCTTGACAATGGCAACTATCTGCTCAAGTTCAAAGATGACTGCACCGGCAAGGACGGAGTTTTCGATCCGGGTGAGAACAGCGTCGGATTGACTATCGAGGGAGTTGGCGACGTCAACCTCCGTATGTCCATCTACTATTTTGAAAAGATCAATGCCGCCGGCATCAAGACTCACTATATTTCGGCAGACCTTGCAAACACCACTATGGAGGTCGTTCCGGTCAAGCCCTTCGGCAAGGGACTTGAGGTCATCTGTCGTAACAAGGCGGTCGGAAGCTTCCTTCGTCGCTACTCGGATTATATTGAGGACGGTGCAGACCTGCCCTCCTACGTTGAGATGACCTTTAAGAACGACGCCAAGGGTGACCCGCTGGTAACCAAGGAGGGTCTTGTCGTTCTCGGAGTTATGACCGATAAGCAGTACGACGATATGGCTGATATGACCCGCAAGATCACCAAGATCATTGCAGACGATCTTGCCGAGCGCGGACTCGTTCTGTACGACATCAAGTTTGAGTACGGCTACGATGCAAACGGCGACGTTATCCTGATCGACGAGATCGCTTCGGGCAACATGCGTGTTTACAAGGACGGCGAGTACATCGACCCGATGACTCTCTCCAAGCTCTTCTTTGCATAATTCGGGAGAAGAACACTAAATGGGAGGATTTTTCGGAGCTGTTTCGAAGCGGGATTGCTGCCTTGATATCTTTTTCGGCGTTGATTACCATTCTCACCTCGGCACGCGCTGCGGCGGTATGGCAATATATGACCGAGAGGACGGCTTTCAAAGGCAGATACACAGTATAGAGAACTCCCCGTTTCGCACTAAATTCGAAAAGGATATGGAAAAGTTCCACGGAACGGGAGGCATCGGTTGTATAAGTGACACCGATCCCGAGCCGCTTATGGTTCGCTCTCACCTCGGGCTTTACGCCATATCGATAGTCGGAATAATCAATAACGCCGAGGCGCTGATAGAAAAGCTCTCGGCGGATCATCGCCGTCAGTTCATGACAATGAGCTCCGGCAAGGTCAATACGGCAGAGCTTACAGCAACCCTTATCAACGAAAAGGACAGCTTTGCCGAGGGTATCCGTTACGCGCAGGAGATGATCGACGGCTCGGCAACGATACTCATTTTGACGGGAGACACCATTATCGCCGCGCGAGACAGGATGGGTAGACTTCCGGTACTGGTCGGTGCTGACGAGGACGGACATTGCGTGTCGTTTGAGTCATTCGCTTACCAGAAGCTCGGATACCATACCGTTCACGAGCTGGGCCCGGGCGAGATCGTTGAGATCTCGGCAGATGGGGTCAATACTCTGGTCGCCCCCGGCGAGAAGATGAAGATATGCGCCTTCCTCTGGACGTATTACGGTTATCCCAACTCAAATTACGAGGGACGTAACGTCGAGCTTATGAGATATGACAACGGCGCGAGAATGGCTAAGGACGAGATGGACGCCGGCACGCTGCCTGACATCGACTCGGTCGCGGGTATGCCCGATACCGGAGTGCCTCATGCTATCGGTTATGCAAACTACTGCAAAAAGACCTTTGCAAGACCCTTTATAAAGTACACCCCCACCTGGCCGAGATCCTTTATGCCGGGAAATCAGAGCATTCGCGACCGAGTTGCCTCTATGAAGCAGATACCGGTCACCGAGCTGATCGAGGGGAAGAAGCTTTTGTTCGTTGACGACTCTATCGTTCGCGGAACGCAGCTTCGCGGAACGGTCGAGTTCCTTTACGCCAACGGCGCAAAGGAGGTACATATGAGAAGCGCTTGCCCGCCGATCATGTACCGCTGTAAGTATCTGAACTTCACGAGCAGCCGCTCCGAAATGGATCTGCTGACGAGAGGTATCATTCAGGAGCTTGAGGGAGACGAGGGTCAGAAGCATATCGACGAGTACGCCGATAAGACCACCGAGCGCGGTCAGTGTATGCTCAAGAGCATCTGCGAAAAGCTCGGCTTCAACTCGCTTGGATACCAGTCGCTCGAGGGAATGCTCGATGCCATCGGTATCGATAAAGAAAAAATATGCACCTACTGCTGGACAGGAAAGGAATAAATCATGCACAGTAATTCGAAATCGGACAGCTACGCCGCCGCCGGTGTTGATATCACCGCCGGATACCGCGCCGTTGAGCTGATGAAAAAACATATCGCCCGCACCAAGAATGCCGGCTGTCTTGACGACGTTGGCGGATTTGGTGGCTGCTTCGGTCTGCCGGTGGCGGGTATGGAAGAGCCTGTTCTCGTTTCGGGAACCGATGGCTGCGGAACCAAGGTCAAGATGGCTATTCTTATGGACAAGCACGATACCATCGGTATCGACGCCGTTGCTATGTGTGTAAACGATATCATCTGTGTTGGCGCAAAGCCGCTCTTCTTCCTTGATTACATAGCTTGCGGAAAGAATATTCCCGAGAAGATCGCTGCCATCGTCGGTGGAGTAGCCGAGGGTTGCGTTCAGTCGGGCGCGGCACTTATCGGGGGTGAGAGCGCGGAGCATCCCGGTATGATGCCTGTTGAGGATTACGATCTGGCGGGCTTTGCCGTCGGTATCGTTGACAAAAAGAAGATACTTGACAACACCAAGACTCAGGTTGGTGACGTCGTTATAGCTCTGGCGTCCTCTGGCGTTCACTCGAACGGCTTTTCACTTTGCCGTAAGGTGTTCGACATAGATAATAACCCCGACGATCTTTATCGTGCCTGCGAGGAGCTGGGCGGTAAGTCGGTAGCTGAGACTCTTCTGACTCCTACCAAGATATACGTCAAGTCGGTGCTTGCACTGCTTGAGAAGGTCAACGTTCGCGGTATCTCGCATATCACGGGCGGAGGCTTTTACGAGAATATTCCGAGAAGTATTCCCGAAGGGCTGGGAGCGAAGATCAACGGCAGCGCGATCCGCGTTCTGCCTATCTTCGAGCTTATCGCAAAGCGCGAAAATATTCCGGAGCGCGATATGTATAACACCTACAACATGGGCGTTGGTATGAGCATTACCGTTCCTGCCGACGAGGTCGAAACGGCTCTTGAGATACTCAAAGCAAACGGCGAGACGGCATACGTCATAGGTGAGATCGTTTCGGCGGAGTCTCTCGGCGGAAGCCAGATAGAAATAGTTTGATCAAGCTTTAGAACTCCTCCGCAAAAAATTGCGGAGGAGGGTCTAACTTTATTTAAGGAGAGAATATGAGCAATCCCGTAAAGATAGCCGTCCTCGTTTCGGGCGGGGGAACAAACCTTCAGGCGCTGATAGACGCGCAGTCGCGCGGCGAGCTGGGGCAGGGAAGGATAAGCCTTGTCATAGCCTCAAAGCCGGGAGTGTACGCTCTTGAGCGTGCCGCCAAGGCGGGCATCAGAGCAACCGTTCTCGCACGAGGTGAGTACAGTGATATTTCCGACTATTCAAAGGCTCTGGTCGACGAGCTGAAGCGCTCGGAGATAGAGCTCGTCGTGCTTGCGGGATTCCTTACTATAATAGACGAGCAGGTCTATAACGCCTACCCGAATAAGATCCTCAACGTACACCCCGCGCTGATTCCCTCCTTTTGCGGAAAGGGATACTACGGTCTGCGGGTCCACGAGGCGGCGCTTGAGAAGGGCGTCAAGGTGTCGGGAGCTACGGTGCATATCGTAACGCCCGAATGTGACGCCGGACCGATCGTGCTGCAAAGGGCTGTCGAGGTCAGAGATGACGACACTCCCGAAACGCTCCAACTCCGTATAATGCAGGAGGCAGAGTGGAAGATCCTCCCCGAGGCGGTGCGCCTCTTCTCCGACCGTAGAGTAACGGTCAAGGATAACAAGGTTTATATCAATTGACAGATAGGAAAGGTAAAGATCATGGCAAATTACGAATTTAATAAGACCTTCAGTCTGGAAAAGCTGCTCAGCGAGAACAGCTATCCGGGTCGCGGTATAGTTATTGGAAGCTCTGCCGACGGCAAGAGCGCGCTTATGGCGTATTTCATTATGGGACGTAGCGTCAACAGCCGCAACCGCATCTTTGAGATGCACGAAAACGGTATGAGAACCAAGGCGTACGACGAGTCCAAGCTCACCGACCCGCACCTGATCATTTACAACCCCTATCTCTACACCGAGAACACCGATATTATCACTAACGGTGACCAGACGGACACCGTTTACAACTACATAAAGGAGCACGGCGACGACGGATATGCCTTTGAAAAGGCACTTGCCACCCGTGAGTTCGAGGACGACGCTCCTAACTTCACTCCCAGAATCTCGGGAATAGTTCATTACGATTTTGACGCCGCCGCGTTTGCGTATAAGCTCTCGATACTCAAGAGTGCTGACGGAAATCCGGCAGCCTGCCAGAGATATAGCTTTGATTACAGTACGCCTATCGCAGGTCGCGGTCATTTTATCCACACCTACGTCTGCGACGGAAACCCCATTCCCTCCTTCTACGGAGAGCCCGAGGTCGTTTCGATGCCGAATACCGCCGAGGAGCTGGCAAAGCTTTGCTGGGATAATCTTAACGAGGACAATAAGGTCTCGCTTTTTGTCCGTCAGATACCGCTTGACGGATCAAAGCCCACCGAGATAATTATAAACAAAAACGTTTGAGACAAAGGAGCAAGACGATGAAAGAATTTGAACTTAAATACGGCTGTAACCCCAATCAGAAGCCGTCCAAAATATTTATGGAAAACGGAGCCGAGCTGCCGATCGAGATACTCAACGGCCGCCCCGGTTATATAAACTTTCTTGACGCCTTCAACTCCTGGCAGCTCGTCAAGGAGATAAAGGAGGAGACCGGACTTGCCTGTGCCGCTTCCTTCAAGCACGTCAGCCCCACGTCTGCGGCGGTCGGTCTGCCGCTCTCGGATAAGCTCAAGAGAGCCTGCTTCGTTGACGACATCGAGGGACTTGAGAGCTCTCCCATCGCCTGCGCCTACGCCCGTGCCAGAGGTACTGACCGTATGTGCTCCTTCGGTGACTGGGTCGCCCTCTCGGACGTTTGCGACGCGCTGACGGCAAGCCTTATCAAGCGCGAGGTATCGGACGGAGTTATCGCCCCCGGATATACCGATGAGGCGCTTGAGATACTCAAGACCAAGAGAAAGGGTAGCTACAACGTCGTTAAGATCGACCCGAGCTACAAGCCCGAGCCGGTTGAGCGTAAGCATGTCTACGGTATCACCTTCGAGCAGGGAAGAAACGAGTTCAAGATCAACAACGAGCTTCTTTCCAATATCGTCACCGAGAACAAGGAGCTTTCCGAGTCGGCGGCGCGCGACCTTATCATCGCTTTGATAACTCTGAAGTATACTCAGTCGAACTCGGTCTGCTTTGCATACGACGGTCAGGCGATCGGCGTCGGAGCAGGTCAGCAGTCGAGAATACACTGCACCCGTCTGGCA
>JAZKZA010000177.1:0-3813 GCA_045612445.1 Eubacteriales bacterium
ATATCAAGACCGACCGCTTCAAGAGTGCGCGACTCACGCTCTCCTTGACGATGCCGCTTGACAGGGATAAAACGCCGGTCCGCTCTATGCTGATGTCGACCGGATTTCTCGGTACGCAAAAATACCCCGATTTTCGCTCGATCTGCAGTCGATCGGAGGAGCTCTACGCCGCCGATATATCGGATTTCAATATCATGCGGGGAGACCTGCAGATATGCGGTCTGACGGCGACGATGCTCGGTGAGGACTATATGACAGAGGAGGACCGCACGAACGGTTTTTCGATCCTCTCAGGCGTATTCGAGCTATTTTCCGAGATAGTTTTGCGCCCGCTTTACCGAGAGAGCGATGTTGAGACCGAAAAGATAAACCGAATGAACCGGATCAAGGCGAGAAAAAACAACGCCTTTGGTTATGCCAAGCTTCGTTTCAATAAAATAATGTTTGAGGGCGAGCCGAGCGAGCAGACGCTCGGCGGCGAGCTTTGTCAGATCGAAGGGGTCTGCCGAGACGATCTCGTTGAAAGACGTGAAGAGCTTTGCAGTCTGGCGCGAGGGGAGTTTTTCTATTGCGGAACTGAAGACGCCGAAAGAGTCGTCTCTCTCATAAAGGAAAGCTTCGAGTCTTGCTTCGGGCTGCTAAGCGTCACCGAAAAGCAGACCGTCAAGCGCGTTTCCTGTTCGGTCAAAGAGGTCGAGGAGAGCGGGGAGTACCGTCAGGGAAATCTCTTGATGGGATTCAGAACGGGAGTTGTGTTGAACGATCCTGAATTTTATGCAGTTGAGCTGATGAACCACGTCTTTGGAGACGGAACGTCGTCCAAGCTTTTCGCGAACGTTCGCGAAAAGAGATCGCTCTGCTATTTTTGCGCCTCGAGCTATGACGAGGAGCGAGGAGTGATCGTGGTCGGTGCGGGCATCGACAACGATGATCGCGACGCCGCCGTGGAGGAGATACTTTTCCAGCTTGACGAGATCAAGCGAGGGAATATAAGTGACGCCGAGCTTGAAGCGGCGCGTGAGTCGATCGAAAACGATTGCCGTGCCGCCGAGGACCATCCGAGCGATTACGAGGATTTTGCCCGTATCGAAAGCCTTTTTGGCGGACCTCGTACCATCGAGGAGTACCGTCGCGGAGTCATGTCGGTCACGCGTGAGCAGATCTCTCAGGCGGCGGGCAGGCTTACTCTTGATACCGTTTATTTTTTGAAAGGCACGCTTACCGATGCTGAGGAGGACGACTATGAATAACGCCGCCCACGTCAGTACGCGTCTGCGTGAAAAATACTATAACGTCAAGCACGAAAGCGGCTTGACGGTGCTGATCTTCCCCAAAAAGCTGACAACCTTTCACGCTATCTTGGGGGTCGATTTCGGCTCAGGTGATCTTTCTTTCCGCCAAAATGGGAAAAAGATACTGCTTCCGACCGGAACGGCTCACTTCCTTGAACATAAGATGTTTGACAACGAGGACGGCACAAACTCGGAGGAGCACTTCTCGGCAATGGGAGCCGAGGCAAACGCGTATACCTCTTACGCCACCACGAGATATCTGTTCTCGGCGACCAAGTGCTTTGACGAGTGCCTTGCCGAGCTTTTGAAAATGGTCTTCAATCCTTGTTTCACAAAAGAAAGTGTGGAGAAGGAGAAGGGGATCATCGAGCAGGAGATCGCTATGTACGACGACGACCCGTACGAACGGGTCATGGAGAGCTGCCTTGGCGCGATGTACTCTGAGAGCGGTATACGCGAGAGCATCTGCGGAAGCGCCGAGTCGATAGCGAAAATAGATGCCGAGACTCTGTATCAAGCCTATTCGGCGTTCTATCACCCAAAGAATATGATACTTTCGGTCTGCGGAGACGTGACGCCCGAGCAGATACTGAGCGCGGTCGACCGTGAGATGCGGGGGAAAGTATTCTCCGAGCCGGCGATCGCCATACCGTTCAGCGAGTCGGAGGACGTTGTCCGTCAAAGGACCGAACAGAGAATGAACGTTGCCAGACCCATATTTTTTATGGGAGTCAAGGATAAGATAATCCCTTCGGGAACGGATAGTATCCGTCGATCTCTCGTTATGACGGTGCTGAACAATATGCTGTTTTCGGAAACTAGTGAGCTTTACAACCGCCTGATCGACGAAAGACTGATAACACCGTCGTTTTCGTTCGGGTATTCGTCGGGAAGACTTGGTTGTATGAACTACTTTTCGGGAAGCTCGGACGATCCCGACACCGTTGCCGAAAGACTTCGTAACGAGATGACGTCGGCGTCCCGGGGGAAGCTTTCGCGAGACGATTTTGTCCGTTGTCGCCGAAGTCTGTTGGCGTCGTATTACCGGGCGTTTGATTCAAGTGCCGTTATTGCCGACGATATCATGTACTCTTACGTCAGCTCAAACACCGACCCGTTTATCGTTCCGGATATCATAGAAAGCATAAGCTTTGAGGAAACTGCAGACGCCGCGGCGGCAGTCTTTGGAGATGAGAGTAAAATAACCTTGTCTTTGCTGTTGCCAACGTCTTGAAGGAAAGGAAAAAGCCATGAAAACAAAATCACTTAAATTGCTTTGCGCGATCTTTTGCATAATATTGATCGTGCTTGCCGTCACCTCCTGCACGGTCGATAGCCGCTACAGCGACTACGAATTGAAGCAGGCGATAGATAAGCAGAACGCGACCGGAACGGGAGAATATATACTCGTCTCCTTCCCGGGTCTTGGTATCGGCGCGTCTATGATAAACAGTGAGGCGATACGTATCGGAGGCATCACCGTTTATTGGTACGGAATACTCATCACGCTGGGTATCGTTCTGGCGTTCGTATATTCCTATTTCGTTTCAAAGCGAGAGGGAATAAAGGTGGACGATCTGCTCGATATGGGTATCTGGGCGGTGCTTTGTGCTGTTGTCGGTGCGAGACTTTATTACGTTCTCACCTCGCTCGATCAGTACAAGGGCAGATTCTGGGACGTTTTTATGATCTGGAAGGGCGGAATCGCCATATACGGCGCGATAATCGGTGGAGCCGTTGCTATCGCGGTCGTTTGTCTTATCAAGAAGATCAAGATACTTAAGGCGTACGACGCCATAGCGCCCGCCGTTATGATCGGTCAGATCATCGGTCGCTGGGGTAACTTTATGAACGGAGAGGCATTTGGATACGAGCTTCGTGAGGGCGATCCTCTCTACTTCATAAGAATGGGCGTTTACAGTAGCGCCACCAAGCAGCTTGGCAAAACGGGTATTATATACGTTCACCCCACCTTCCTTTACGAATCTCTTTGGAATCTTATCGGATTCGTTCTGATAAACGTGTTTTTTGTCAGAAAGAAGAAGTTTGACGGCCAGGTGTTCTTCGCGTATATCGCGTGGTACGGATTTGGCCGCACCTTTATCGAGCTGCTCCGCCAGGATAGCCTGTATTTGACCGGAACTATCCGTATCTCGTCGTTGGTGGGTGCGCTCTGCTTCTTTGTGGGAACTGCGATGTTCATCTGGTTCGCCGTCAGAGGAGAAAAGGAAAGACTTGCCGCCGAGAGCTACGAGGGCGTTTATCCGTTGTTCAGAACGGCAAGCTCGACGACCGATGCGGTCAACGAGGCTGAGGAAAAAGAGATAGAAGAGACCGAGAAAGAAACGGTCGAGGAGGAAGATAACAATGAAGTTGATTGACGGAAAAGCGATCTCGGCACAGATCAGAGCCGAGCTGACTGAAAAAACAAATGCTTTGAAGACAGAGCGCGGAATAGTTCCGGGTCTTACGGTAATAATCGTTGGTGACGACCCCGCGTCGACGATATACGTTCGCAATA
>JAZKZA010000178.1:0-2751 GCA_045612445.1 Eubacteriales bacterium
TTACGGCTTGACGCTCAACGATCTGGTCGACGAAAATCTTGAGATCGATGATATGCCGTCGCCGCCAAGCAAACCGCATAATTACAGCTATCTGGTCATAACTCTGCTCGCCTGCTCGGTGGTCTGGCTGGTTGCCACCATCGGATTTATATATGCAACTATCTTTTTGCAGGGCGGCGCGGCGTGGATGTGCTTTGTTTGCGCAGTCCCCGTGACCTGTATAGTCCTTTTGATATTCAATTCACTTTGGGGAAACAGACGGCTGAACTATCTTATAATATCAGTGTTCACCTGGACGTTTTTGACGGCGGTGTTCCTTATAATACTGTTGGCAAGTCAGTATACGTCTCTTCTTTGGACTATATTTATTTTGGGCGTTCCGATACAGGTGTCGACCATTCTTTGGTCACAGCTCAGGCGACACGAGAACGCCGCCCGTCGCCTCAAAAAAGAGAGCCGCGCAGATAATGATGAATAAAAATAACGCCCCACCTTGCGGTGAGGCGTTATTTCATTTGTCAGCCTGCAGGGGCGCTGCTGATCGTGGTCAGCTTGTGGGATTGTATGTTTGTTATGCCGAGCTGATTTAGTTCAGACACCTGCGACCGGCGGTCGTCGTTGTCTGATATCTCAAACAAAAGTCTTAAAGGATACGACTTAAAGAGATATTCGAGCTCGCTCACAACAGCAGCTGTGCTTGATCCCGCGGCGCGTACTCCCGAGGTGTCGACAGCACAAAAATCGGCAAATTTTGCATAAGATAAGAGAGCCGTCGCGCGGGCATCTGAAAGCATCGTTCTATAACCGATGCCTGCGCCGAGAATAACACGGGGGTGCTTTGCACGAAGTGATTTGAAGATAGAAGAGACGGTTGAGATTCCGAGCTCGTCGGAGGGGAGCCCCATAGCTATGATCTCATCAATTCCGGATGAGGCGACCTCGCACAAAAGTGCCGTTTCGAAGTCTGCAAGTGCCGTTACGGAGAGGTTTCCTGAAAAATTAGCTGAATTTAGATCAAAGCACCCGATCACGTAAAGTCCCTTGCTGTGCAGCAGATCAACGAGCTCAGGCAGAGATACTCCGGATGATGATCTTCCGGTTACTGCACTGTATACGGGGGAGTAGTATTCCGGCGATTTTTCTCCGCTTCTCAGATATATAGACACCGAACGCACCGATTGAGGAAGCGATTCGATGGCTGCGGATATGCTTTCAACGGTTTGTCCGGAAAGGGAGAGATACCAAGCGTCCACCGGTTGAACGTCCGTTCCGTTGTATTCGTAGATGGGCGGGGCAGAAGACGACGTGCCGCCGAGAGACTCGACTCGGTCACCGAGGGCGTTGCCGAAGGCTAAAGCGACTATGACCGCCAGAGCGGCGGCGGAAGCCCATACGGTAAGGACCGATAGCAGGTGCTTTCGGCTTGACGTCTGTGCCTCGTGGGAGATTTGAAGCTTGCGTTTCATCGTTTACTGGATCTTGGTCAGATCAAGGCTTTTGCCGAATTCGGTCAGCTCGATCTTCATGTTGGCTTCGTACGCTGTCAGATTTTCGTTGGTCTTGATCGAAAGATAGGTGTAGATAAGGTCGAAATAATAGTTCATAACGTGCTCTACGTCAAGCTCGAGGCGATGCAGTATATAATAGCCCGATTCGAGATGGAGCAGTGTTACAGAGCCGTGATCGAGAGCTGAGACCGTGTTATAATAATCCGCGGTAAGCTCACCTTCGACGGTGGTCAGCTTTTCGTGTATGATACCGTCAACGTCAAGTCCCTTTGCAATTTCTGAAAACGACTCTCCTGATTTGGCTTTTTCAAAAAGGTTGGTTGCTTTCAGTTCACTGTTAGAAAGGTCTTCGGGAACGTAAATGTGCTCGGCGGTCAGAACGACCGTTTCTTGGAGCAGGAACGCGATAGCCTTTTGATAGTCCTCCGGATAATAGAGTGCGGGGTTTGACGACGTCAGCGATTCTATATCAAAATCGATACCGTATCCGTCGAAAGCACCGCTGTCACAAAGACTGTATATCAGCTCGTTCACGGCGTATGCAATAGCGACGTTAAAGCGCAGAACGCGGTCGGTCAAAAAGTTTTCGTTAAGATACTGTATATATCCCCAACGTCCGCCGCATTCGTCTATGACCTCGACCATTCGCTGGTCGACCGCACGTTGAATATACTCGTTTTCGATGGTATATCCCATTTCGGCAAAAAGGATCTGCACGGCGTAGTTGTATTTGAGCCCCGAAAGCACACGGCGCTCAAGCTCCTCGCGGTACTGCTCGGCGTCTGCGGGATCATTCCAGTCTATATCATACGACTGCGCCATCAAGGTCTTGGCGTTCATGACCGAGCAACGAAGCTCGTCGTAATATACGGTATACGAGTTAACAGTACCGATCTCGCGCAGATCGTCCGCAGACGGCGCGATCTTGTCGTATTTTCCGCACGAGCAGAAGGACAGGGCACAAACGACGATGGCTAAAATTAAGGCGTAAGCTCTTTTCATTTTATCTTGGTAAGATCGAGAGATCTGCCGAAATCGTTGAAGATGAAGCTGATCTTGCTCTGCTCGGCTTCAACAAGCCCGTTTATGTATGCCGATTCGTACTGGGACTTTAGCAGGTCAAGGTTTTTGTCAACGTAGGTCTGATCAAGCGGCAGACGGTAGATAACGTAGTATCCGGATTCGTCCAAAACAGGATCGCTGATCTCGCCCTCTTCCAAAGCAAACGCCGCGGTCTCGTAAG
>JAZKZA010000179.1:0-2730 GCA_045612445.1 Eubacteriales bacterium
GGAGCCTCGATAAAGCCGTAGTCACTGATGCGGGCGTAGGTCGAAAGATAGGAGATAAGACCGTTGTTCGGACCTTCGGGGGTCTCGATAGGACACATACGGCCGTAATGAGTATAGTGAACGTCACGAACGTCGAACGACGCACGGTCACGCGAGATACCTCCGGGACCGAGAGCCGAGAGACGGCGCTTGTGAGTCAGCTCGGAAAGCGGGTTCGCCTGATCCATGAACTGCGACAGCTGAGACGAGCCGAAGAACTCACGAATGACGGTTGCGACCGGACGGATATTGATAAGCGCCTGAGGTGTGAGCTTCTCGTTATCCTGAGTGGTCATTCTTTCCTTAATTATTTTATCCATACGGGCAAAGCCGATTCTCATCTGGTTCTGGAGCTGTTCTCCGACCGAACGGATACGGCGGTTGCCGAGGTGGTCGATATCGTCGTCAACGCCGACGTCGTGCGTGCGGCAGAGCAGATAGTTGATCGAAGCAAAGATATCGTCCTTAGTCATATTTCTGGGGCAAAGCTCGGCGATGCGGGCAGTTGCCTCCTCTTTGAGAGCGTCCTTATCGTCGCCGTGCTTCTCGAGCAGCTCGAGCAGGACGGCGGTTCTTGCCTTCTCGGTAACGCCGCAGTCCTTGAGGTCGTAGCCGAGGATATACTCGGGCTCAACGGTGTTGTTCGAGAAGACCTTGATGCGGTCGCCGTTCTCCAGCTCGATCATGACCTCGTTGATAGCGGCATGCTCGATGGCCTGCGAAAGCTCGTAGGTAAGAACGGTACCTGCCTCGCATACCAGCTCACCCGTGATGGGGCTGATGGCGTCCTCAGCCAGCTTTCTTCCGTTGATACGGGGAGTGAGAGCCAGCTTCTTATTATATTTATAGCGACCGACGGTTGCGATGTCGTAACGCTTGGCATCGAAGAAGAAGTTGTTGATGAGCTGAACTGCGGTATCGACCAGCGGGGGCTCACCCGGACGAAGCTTCTTGTAGATCTCGCGAAGAGCCTCAACGCTGACTCTGCTGCGGTTGCGCTCGGCAAGATCCTCGCTCTCGTCCTTCTCGAAGGTTGCAACGAGGATCGGGTCCTCACCGAAGATGCTGTAAACGTCCTCGCGCGATTCTATAAGGAAGTCAAATTTATCGTTCTCGTTTCTTCCGATCTTGTCGCCGTCAACGATGTCGCTCTTCTGAACGATTCCGAGGGCGCGGATAAACATAGTCAGGGGCAGCTTGCGGTTCTTATCGATACGAACGTAAGCTACGCCGTTTATATCGGTCTCGTATTCGAGCCATGCGCCACGGTACGGAATGACCTGTGCCGCGTAGGTACGCTTACCGGTCTTATCTATATCCGAGGAATAGTACATTCCCGGGGATCTTATGATCTGCGAAACGATAACGCGCTCAGCACCGTTGATAACGAAGGTTCCGTTCTCGGTCATAAGCGGGAAATCGCCCATGTATATATCGGTCTGCTTGACCTCACCGGTCTGCTTATTGGTCAGTCTGACGTTGACCTTGAGAGGTGCGGCGTAGTTGACGTCGCGCTCCTTGCACTCCTCGACGGGATACTTCGGAGTCTTATCAATAGAGAATGAAAGAAACTCTATCGAAAGGTTGCCCGAATAGTCGGTTATCGGGGAGATATCGCGCAGGACCTCCATGAGTCCGGTCTCGAGGAACCACTTGAACGACTTAGTCTGGATCTCAACCAGATTGGGAAGCTCCAAGGGAGTTCTGCGAGTGCGCGAAAAGCTCATTCTTGTGTTCTGACCAAGCTTTTGCTCTTTTACGTTGACCATTAATTTAATCACTCCATTCAATGTAGTCAATGTACCGAAAGGTACATCGTATGGTCGCTCCTTTTGTGAACGCACTGTAACCTTTTTGTAAACCATCGCCGTTCTCGCACGGTTTACCCAAAATGCACCCTGTTTTTGAGGGCATAATTCGCATTATAGTGCAGTTTAATATTTTATCACAACAAGTCAATTTTGTCAAGTATAGGGAATAATTTTCAGTTAACTTTTTGTGAACAGTTTGATAATTCGTTTGCAAAGTCGGTATAATTTAAAAGAAAATTTCGAAAAGGTATTGCAATTTGAAGTGTTTTGTGGTAATATATGTTTTCGTATGGACGGACGCTTTGGAGGCAACCTCTCAGGCCGAAAAAGCGTGAAACAGACACAACAAATTTTATAGGGAGGTGAAGATTTTGCCGAATATCAAATCCGCAAAGAAGCGCGTTAAGGTCATCGAGACTAAGACCATGCAGAACAAGATTTTCCGTTCGCAGCTCAAGACCGCGCTGAAGAAGTTTGAGTCTGCTGTCGCGTCGGAGGATAAGGCTGCCGCAACTGCAGCTTACACCGAGGCTGTCAAGAAGATCGACCAGTCGGTCGCCCACGGTATCATTCATAAGAATACCGCAGCTCACAAGAAGAGCCAGATCACCAAGAAGCTTAACAAGATGGCCTGAGCCTAACCCACTCAAGTTATCAGAAAATACGGGCAGTGCTACTGCGAGTCAGTAGCACTGCCCGTATTTTTCTTCCTTTTTATTTATAAAAATTCGTCGACGCTATTGCAATTCGGGCGACAAAGTGTTACAATATAGGATATTATTCAATATTATTTAATATTATTCAGGAGGACTCATCTTGAAAAAGATCATGATAGGAAACGAGGCGGTCGCACGCGGACTGTACGAGGCAAAGTCGGATC
>JAZKZA010000180.1:0-3466 GCA_045612445.1 Eubacteriales bacterium
AATAGCTCCCGTTCCGTAGCCCATCATAACGTAATCCGAAATAAAGATCGGGATCTCCTTTCCGGTCAGCGGGTTCTTCGCCGTCAAGCCGTCAAGACGCACTCCCGTCTTCTCCTTGACCAGCTGGGTACGCTCAAACTCGGTCTTCTTGGCGCACTCGCCACGGTAGTCGATCACCTCTGCCATATTTGCAATGCGGTCGGCGTACTTATCTATCATCGGATGCTCGGGCGCCATTACCATAAAGGTTACGCCGAAGAGCGTGTCGGGTCTTGTGGTGTAGATGAGCAGCTTGTCGTCAGCACCGGTCAGCTCAAAGTTGACGAAAGCACCCGTCGACTTACCGATCCAGTTGACCTGCTGCTGCTTGACGTTGGGCAGGTAGTCGACCTGATCGAGTCCCGACAGCAGCTTGTCGGCATACTCGGTTATGCGCAGATACCAGACGTCCTTCGACTTCTGAACGATATCGCTGTGGCAGATATCGCACTTTCCTCCCTGCGAGTCCTCGTTCGAGAGAACGACCTTACAGTGAGGGCAATAGTTGACCAGCGTCTTATCGCGGAAGGCAAGTCCCTTCTCGAAAAGCTTGAGGAATATCCACTGGGTCCACTTGTAGTAGTCCTCCTCGGTGGTGTCGACGACGCGGGTCCAGTCGAAGGAAAAGCCGACTCTTTTCAGCTGGCTCGTGAACTTCGCGATGTTCGCATCGGTTACCTGACGGGGGTGAGTTCCCGTCTTGATAGCATAGTTCTCGGTGGGAAGACCGAAGGCGTCAAAGCCCATCGGGAAAAGGACGTTGTAGCCCTGCATACGTCTCTTGCGCGAGATGACCTCAAGGCCGGAATACGCCTTGATGTGTCCGACGTGCATTCCCGCACCCGAGGGATAGGGAAACTCGACGAGAGCATAGAACTTCTTCTTGTCGCTGTTGTCCTGTGCGTGGAACGCACCTTCACTTTCCCAGCGGTCCTGCCATTTTTGCTCAAATTGCTTAAATTCGTTTCTCATTATTGTTACCGTCCTGATTTTTTATAGTATGTTTTAATTATCCAGCTTCAAAAAACGCGCGGCGTTGTTGTAGAGAATATCCTCGCGCTCGCGCTCGGTCAGGTCTATCGCCAAAAAGCGCTCAAGCTCGCCATCGGTGCGCTTGACGGGGTAGTCGGTTCCGAACATAACTCGATCGGTGCCGAGCATACGTATCAGCTCGCCGGCTCGCTCGGGAGTCATTGCCCAGAGCGCGCTTGAGGTGTCGAACCAAACGCCGTCGATGCCCGCCAGCTTATGCGCCTCATCCCACGCGCTGTAGCCTCCGAGATGCGCCGCCACCACCTCAAGTCGGGGGAAGAGCTTTTTCAGCTTGACCAAGCGGTCTATCTCCGAAAAGCGGTACTGCGGTCGGTTGTCTCCCATATGGAGATAAAGCGGCATACGACCCTCCATCAGCTCACAAAGCTTGAGCATTCGGTCGTCGTCTATGTTGACCCCCTGAATGTCGGGGTGCACCTTAACTCCGCAAAGACCGATCGACTCGATGCGGTCCAGCTCGGCGGCAAAATCGGGAAAATCCTGATGCATTCCGGCAAAGCCGCGAGTAAGATATCCTTGAGAACGCGAGTGCTTGACCCAGGCGGCGATACCGTCGTTCACTTTTTGAACCTGATGCGCGTTTGTCGCCACCGAGAAGAGCAGAAAGCCCTTGACGTTGTAGGGCGCGGAGGTTGCCTCAAGGTCGGCGTACGTTCCCTTCCCCTCGGGCACGAAATCGTAAAACGCGCCGAGATTACGGACCGCCTTTTCGGCAAGCGCTTCGGGGTAGGTGTGGGTATGGATATCGAAAATTTTGTACATCTGTTTGCCTTTCGTCTTGACTATTCGGGAAAGTCGTGTTAAAATTATCTCACAACTAATTAGGTGAGGTTAAAATTATGGATTGTCTGTTTTGTAAAATAATCGCAGGGGAGATCCCCTCCGCAAAGGTCTTTGAGAACGAGCACGTCTACGCCTTCCGCGACATAAACCCGCAAGCTCCGGTTCACGTTCTGGTCGTTCCCAAGGAGCATATCTGCTGTGCCGATGCCATCAACGGCGAGAACAGCTCGCTCGTCGCTCACGTCTTCGAGGCGATCCCGCAGATCGCAAAGGAAACGGGACTGACAAACGGATATCGCGTCATCACCAACGTCGGCGAGGACGGACGTCAGTCGGTCAAGCACCTGCATTTCCATATTCTCGGCGGCAAGCTGCTCTCCGAAAAGATGGACTGAAGCCTTGTAAAACAAATAACGCACTTCACGGTCTCGGATTCTCCGAGACCGTGTTTTTCGTCGTTCAGACGATGGTTTTGAGGTAATTGATATACTGGAAGAGCGCCACACCCGGCTCGGCAAGCTCGCGAGACCAGCGCTTGACCCACTCGTACGACAGATATCCGTCGTAGCCGATAGCGGAAAGTGCCGCCACGGCACGCTCGAAGGGGAAGTCTCCGTAGCCGGTCAGCATATAAGTAACGCGACCGTTGCTTCCCTTCACCGAATCCTTGAGGTGAACGTGCTTGATATATTTTCCGAGGGCGTCGACCGTCCTCTCGGGCTCTTCGTTGAAGAAGCGATAGGTATGGTGAACGTCCCAGATAAGACCCATATTGGGGGCATCGACCGACTCCATAAAGCGACGGCAAACGGTACTGTCCGCCAAAAAACCGTTGGTCTCGGTCAGAAGGGTCACGCCGTAGCCCTGCGCAAGCTCGCAAAGCTCGCGGTAGGTCTTGACCGCCAGCTCGAAATCGGGAGCGATGGCGGGCTCGGGGGTCGCCTCCATCAGAACGCGGACGTACTTAACGCCCAGCTTCTGCGCCAGAGCGCAGTAGTCCTTGACCTCGGTGCGAGCGGCGTCGAGGTCGGGATTTCCGAGAAGGTAAGCTCCGCTTGTCAGAATGGGAAGCTCAAGTCGGCGGGCGGCGAGAGCCTTGACAGTCTCCTCGATACGTTCTGCCGAAAACTCGGAAATACGGGGGGCGTACATCTCGTCGGCAACGCCGCGAAGCTCAATACCGTCAAATCCGAGGTCGGCAGCGGTGGCGTATATCTCACCGAAACGCCAATCGGGACAGCTCAGGGTTGAAAATGATAGCTTCATAGTTTTCCTCCTAAAATCAGGCAGTCTCTATCGAGGCGGCTTCGTGCAGATTGAGGGAATCGACCGCCATTTCGCGCAGCTTGTACTTAAGTATCTTTCCGGCGGCGTTCATCGGGAACGCCTCGACAAACATAACGAAGCTCGGCACCTTGTGCTTTGCCATCGACGCCAAAACGTAGTCCTTGACCTCCTGCTCAGTCAAAGTCTCTCCCTCCTTGGTTATGACGCACGCCATTATCTCCTCACCGTACGCCTTGCTGGGTACGCCGATGACCTGAACGTCACTGACCTTCGGGTGAGTGTATATAAAGTCCTCGATCTCCTT
>JAZKZA010000181.1:0-3542 GCA_045612445.1 Eubacteriales bacterium
TACCGACGCTCTCATTCGCGACGGATTTAAGCGCTTTATCCCCGAGACCACCAAGATAATAATAGCACAGCGAATCGCATCGGTTCAGGATGCGGATATGATAATCGTCCTTGATAAGGGCGCGATCTCGGCTATCGGCAAGCACGACGAGCTGCTTGCGACGAGCGAGATATACCGCGAGGTATACGAACAGCAGACGGGAGGACAAAACAATGAATAAAAGACCTCCTATGCCCCCGCGCGGCGGCTTTGACGGTAAGCCCATGAAGCGCAAGATCAACTTCAAGACACTTGGCAGAACAATTAAGCTCCTCTTTAAGTTTTATCCCGTTTTAGTTCCGGTAACCATCGGTTGTATACTCTTCTCCGCGCTTTGCAGTGTTCTTCCCGCTATATTTATTCAGGAGATAATCCAGATCATCGACAAGGTCCAGAAGGCGGGTATCGACTGGGCAGAGGCGAGCCTTGAGATAATACCTCTTATGGTAACTCTGGGTAGCTTCTACCTGCTGTCGTTGCTCTCCATCACGGCGCACACCCAGCTTATGTCCTATATCACGCAGGGATTTCTTTGCAAGCTCCGCCGCGCGATGTTCGATAAGATGCAGAATCTTCCTATAAAGTATTTCGACACCCACAAGCACGGCGACATAATGAGCCATTATACCAACGATATAGATACTCTGCGCCAGCTTATCTCGCAGGCACTGCCGGCGATGCTGCAGGCGGGAACTATCGTTATTGCAGTCGTTGGCGTTATGCTTTGGTCGAGCGTTTGGCTGACGCTGATCGTTTTCGTCGGCGTTATCGGAATGATATTCGTTTCGAAAAAGGTCGGCGGCGGCTCGGCGAAGTACTTCATTCGTCAGCAGCAGGCAATGGGACGCACCGAGGGCTACATTCAGGAAATGATGAACGGACAGAAGGTCGTTAAGGTCTTCTGCCACGAAAACGCCGTTATTGAGGACTTTGACCGAGTCAACAACGAGCTTTTCGAGGATAGCCGACGTGCCCACGCCTATGCAAATATGATGGGTCCGATCATTGCCAACATCGGTAACGTTCTGTACGTTATCATGGCGATCGTCAGCGGTCTTTTCATCATAACCGAGATACCGAACGTTTGTATCTCTCCCGAGTATTTTATGTCGGTCATTCCGATCGGCGTTGCCGTTTCCTTCCTGAATATGACCAAGCAGTTCACCGGAAACGTAAACCAGCTCTCGCAGCAGTTTAACTCTATAGTTATGGGTCTTGCGGGTGCGGATCGCGTTTTCGCCGTTATGGATGAAGAGCCCGAGGTCGACGACGGCTACGTCACGCTGGTCAACGTCAAGGAGAACGCCGACGGTGAACTCGTTGAGACCACCGAGCATACTCACGCCTGGGCGTGGAAGCACCCCCACGGCGACGGTACGCTGACCTATACTCCTCTTCGCGGTGACGTTCGACTCTTTAACGTCGATTTCGCTTACGAGGAGGGCAAGGACGTTCTTCACGACGTTTCGGTCTATGCCGAGCCGGGTCAGAAGGTCGCCTTCGTTGGCGCGACCGGTGCGGGTAAGACCACTATAACCAACCTCATCAACCGCTTCTACGATATCGCCGACGGCAAGATCCGCTACGACGGTATCAATATCAACAAGATAAAGAAGGAGGATCTGCGCCGCTCGCTCGGTATCGTCCTTCAGGAGACCAATCTCTTCACCGGAACTGTAATGGACAACATTCGTTACGGAAGACTCGACGCCACCGACGAGGAGTGTATCAATGCCGCCAAGCTCGCGGGCGCTGACGATTTTGTTACTCGTTTGCCCGAGGGATATCACACGATGCTCACCGGAAACGGAGCTAACCTCTCGCAGGGTCAGCGTTAGCTCATCGCGATCGCGCGTGCCGCTGTTGCAGACCCGCCGGTCATGATCCTCGACGAGGCGACCTCGTCGATCGACACCCGTACCGAGGCGATCGTACAAAAGGGTATGGACGCTTTGATGAAGGGCAGAACGGTCTTCGTTATCGCTCACAGACTTTCAACCGTTCGTAATTCGGACGTTATAATGGTTCTTGACCACGGTCGTATCATCGAGCGCGGCAACCACGATAAGCTCATTGCCGAAAAGGGAACTTATTACAGACTCTACACCGGAGCGTTTGAGCTTGAATAAAAAAACCGACCCGACAGATCGTCGGGTCGGTTTTTTTATGTTGGTCAGATCCTTGCCGCAACGGCGTCGATGAACGCCTCGGTGGAGACCGTTTGTTTGTTTTCGATAACTGCGATGGAGCAGAGGTCACCGGTCATGATGCCGCTCTTGATGGTGTCAAGGCACGCCTTTTCAAGACGGTCGGCAAAGTCAACGAGATCGGCAAGTCCGTCAAGCTCACCGCGCTTACGGAGCGCGCCCGACCAAGCGAAGATGGTTGCAACCGAGTTGGTCGAGGTCGGCTGACCCTTGAGGTGCTTGTAGTAGTGGCGCTGGACCGTTCCGTGAGCCGCCTCGTATTCGTAATTTCCGTCGGGCGAGACGAGAACGCTGGTCATCATAGCGAGCGAGCCGAAGGCGGTTGCCAGCATATCGGACATAACGTCGCCGTCATAGTTCTTGCAAGCCCAAACAAATCCTCCCTCCGAGCGAACGACACGTGCTACGGCGTCGTCGATCAGTGTGTAGAAATAGGTGATACCTGCCGCCTCGAACAGCGACTTGTATTCCTTTTCGTAGACCGTTTCAAAGATCTCCTTGAAGCGTCCGTCGTAGACCTTGCTGATGGTATCCTTGGCGGAGAACCAGAGGTCCTGCTTTTCGGAAAGGGCGTAGTTGAAGCAGGCGCGGGCGAAGCTTTCGATGCTCGAGTCGAGGTTGTGCATACCCATGACAACTCCGTCTCCCTTAAAGTTGAAGACGGGGATACGGGTCTCGTTACCGTTCGGATCGGTTATGAGCAGCTCGGCGCGACTTCCCGCCGAGATCTTGGCGTCGGCGGCGCGGTAGATGTCTCCGTAGGCGTGACGCGCGATGGTTATCGGCTTTTTCCAATTCTTGATGTACGGCTCGATAACGCCGGGCACGAGAATGGGCGCGCGGAAGACCGTTCCGTCCATAATGGCGCGGATAGTTCCGTTCGGAGACTTATACATCTCGGTCAGGTTATATTCGGTCATACGGTTGGCGTTAGGTGTGATAGTGGCACACTTAACGGCAACTCCGAGGCGCTTTGCGGCGTTTGCGGCGTCGACCGTGACCTGGTCGCGGGTCTCCTCACGGTAGGGAAGACCGAGGTCGTAATATTCGGTCTTGAGATCAACGAAGGGGGTGATGAGCTTATCCTTGATCAACTGCCAGATTATTCTGGTCATTTCGTCGCCGTCCATCTCGACGAGCGGTGTTTTCATCTGTATCTTAGCCATTTTTGTTTTCCCTCGTATAGTTGAGCAGTCCGCCGGCGAGTATTATTGCGCGCTGGCGTTCGCTGAGATTGGTCTTGAGAGCTATCTTTCTGTCACCGACCGAGACGGTTATCTCGCCGCCGTTTGCAAT
>JAZKZA010000182.1:0-1688 GCA_045612445.1 Eubacteriales bacterium
CCCCCGCACGGACGTGCGGGGGATCTGTAACGTTTATATATAAGGGCTACTTGTAGTCTTCGATGATGTGTCAAGGCTTCGGACTGGATAGAAAAAAGCAAGTCTTTCGACTTGCTTTTTTTGGCTGGGATGGCCGGATTCGGACCGACGAATGCGGGAGTCAAAGTCCCGTGCCTTACCGCTTGGCGACATCCCATTTTTGTTGTTGGCTTCAATCGAAGCCCGTTTATTATATCATATATCCGGCAAGGTGTCAACTTTTATAATGCTTTTTTGCTCTTTTTTTTTATTTTTCTTGAAAAGTTTGCCCGAATGTGTTATAATTATTTGATCATATGTAAAACGCAGTACATACTATTACTGTTTTGACCGCCTTGTTGCAGTCGGGAGGTTATATGAAGCACGGATTTATTAAACTCGGCGCGGCGATATCCAAGCTGCGCGTTGCTGATTGCGCGTTTAACGCCGACAAAATAATTGAGCTTTCACGCAAAGCGGCAGAGCAGGGAGCTGCAGCTGTTGCATTTCCTGAGCTGTCTGTCTGCGGGTACACCTGCGGAGACCTTTTCTTCCGCGAGACCCTGCTCAGATCGTCAGAGGAGGCACTCGCGCGTATTTCCGCGGAGACGTCGGAGCTTGACGTTCTGATCGTCGTCGGTCTTCCCGTACGTCTTTTCGGTAAGATATACAACTGCGCCGCCGTTATACAGCGCGGTGCTATTCTCGGCATCGTTCCCAAGACCTATATACCCTCCTACGGTGAGTTCAGCGAGGGTCGCCGTTTCGAGTCTTATCCCGTCGGACAGCTGACCGAGATTCGTATTGCCGGTCAGAATACCGTTTTTGGAGCTTGCCAGATATTCGAGCATGAAGCGATCGACGAGCTGAAGGTCGCCGTTGAGATCTGTGAGGACGCGCTTGCGCCTCAGCCTATGTCCACTCTGCACTGTCTTGCGGGCGCGACGGTTATACTCAACCTTTCGGCATCGCCCGAGGTCATAGGCAGGCCCGAGTTCCGCCGCAATATGCTTTCGATGCATTCGGCGAGAAACGTTTGCGCTTACGTTTACGCCAACGCCTCCTACGGTGAGTCCACCACAGACCTCGTCTTTTCGGGACATTCCTTCGTTCTCGAAAACGGCACGGTCCTCGCCGAGAACGCCCCCTTTGATCAGAAGGACCTCGTGTTGACCGAGGTCGACGTAAAGCGCCTTGTTTACTCGCGCTCGCAGATGAACACCTTCGATTCGCTTTATGAGGAGAGCTATTGCTATACCTCATTTTCAAGTGCTCTGACCGATACGGTACTGACGCGCAGTATTGAGCGCCGTCCCTTCGTTCCGAGCGATGACGCCGAGTGCGCCCGCCGCACCGAGCTGACGCTCAAGATGCAGGCGACCGCTCTTGCCAAGCGCGTTGAGCATACCGGAGCCCGGTCGCTCGTTATCGGTATTTCGGGAGGACTTGACTCAACTCTTGCAATTCTCGTTTGCGCCGAGACTATGAAGCTGCTCGGCAGACCTATGACCGATATCCACGCCGTTACGATGCCCTGCTTTGGTACAGGTAAGCGTACCCGCAGTAACGCCGAGCTGCTTTGCAGACGTCTTGGAGTCGGATTTGAGTGCGTTGATATAACCGAGTCGGTCAGACGTCATCTTGCCGACCTCGGTCACGATGAGACCACC
>JAZKZA010000183.1:0-2667 GCA_045612445.1 Eubacteriales bacterium
GTGATGTAATAGGGAAGATTGGCGCAGACGGATACTCCGCCGCGCTCAAACTCGGGGGCGAGAAGTGCGGCAAGGTCGGTCTTCATAACGTCGGTGTTGATGACTGTCGTGTTGTCGAACTCGCTCAGGGTGTAGCCCAGCACCGGCAGAAGACGCTCGTCTATCTCGAGAGCTATGACCTTTTCGTAGCGTTGTGCCAGCTCAACGGTCAGAACGCCCAGTCCGGGTCCGATCTCGAGAATGGTCTTGGACTGACCCTCGCAGCATTCGTCGGCGATCCCCGAAACCACCGAAATATCGGTGAGGAAGTTTTGTCCAAGCTCCTTTGAGGGGCGCATACCGTACGCCTGCATTATGTTTTTGACCGTTTTAATATCGCAAAGATTCATAACTACTCCAAAAAACCTTATTTACAAACATTTTACCACAATTTTGCTGCCAATGCAAGGCAAAGCGAAAAATAAAAGTGCCAAAAGCGAACAAATTGCGAAAAAGCTCTTGCAAAAGTCGCGCAAATGTGGTATAATCACGCTGTTGCAATGATGCTGGTGTAGCACAGTCGGTAGTGCAGCTGATTCGTAATCAGCAGGTCGTGTGTTCGAGTCACATCACCAGCTCCAAGATCCGAGAGCATCGCTCTCGGATCTTTTTTTGTTGACAAATTTCGAGTCTTGGTGTATAATTAGACAACACAAAAAAATAACACGGACCATCGGCGTCGCAAGACGCGTTGTCGGGCAGATAGAGGTCTGCTCGGGGATAAGGAAATCGCGGTGAGATTCCGCGGCAACAGCCATTACCGTAACTTAAAGCGCAGCTTTATCAAGTCGGAATGCTTATCGGCCCGTGACGGACGTTACGTCCATGACGAAGGTCTCTTGGGCAAGGAAGGGGCGGGATCGACGGCTACGGCAGGGTAGCTGTGTTTTCTGCGCCTTTTGAAGGGCGCTTTTGTTTTATCCTTTTGTGAAAGACACTTAAAGGAGAAGAAAATGAAAAACACAGTTAAAATGACAGCAGTATTGCTGATGATCGCTATTCTGATCGTCGGCGCGGTGTCTTGTACCGAAAAGGTTGATCCTGTCGGACTTTGGGAAAATGCCACCTATCTTTCGGACACCACGCTTGGCTCGGGTGCAAATACCGTTAAGGTCGAGGTGACGGCAGGCGATCAGACGGTGGTGTTTACCGTCAAGACCGACAAGGCAACGCTCGGCGAAGCACTTTACGAGGTCGGTCTGATCAACGACCCCTCCTTCTTTGACGTTTGCAACGGTATGAAGGCCGATTGGAACGCCGATCAGGCGTATTGGGGCTTTTTCGTTAATGGAAAGAGAGCGAATTACGGGGTTGGAGACGCCGAGATCGACACGAGCGGTGAGACTACCTACCGGGTGATCTACACTAAATGACCGCGAATCGCAGACGGCGCCTCGTCTATTACATATGTATTTTTGCCATGCTCGGCTCGCTTATGTTTTGCTCGAAGCTGGTCATGGAGGTTTTGCCAAACATTCACCTGCTCGGAATGTTGACCATGGTATTTACTCTCGTTTTCAGATGGCGCGCACTCGCACCTATCTACATATACGTGTTTCTAAACGGACTTTACGCCGGATTCAGCCCGTGGTGGTTTCCGTATCTCTATATCTGGACGGTACTTTGGGGCGTTACTATGCTACTGCCGAAGAAAATGCCGCCAAGGGTTGGCAGGATAGTTTATGTTGCAGTCTGCGCTCTGCACGGACTCCTTTTTGGCGTTTTGTATGCTCCTGCCGAGGCAATTATGTACGGAATGACCTTTGAGGAGACTCTTATTTGGCTTTCTGCGGGAGTGTTTTTCGACGTCACGCATATGATAGGAGACCTCGTTGCGGGTCTTTTGATAGTTCCGCTTTCTCAGCTTCTCTTCAAGCTGAACCGCAGATACGAATAACAAATAAGCACGGTTGACACAAACAACCGTGCTTTCTTATTATTGTATAAATCCGCCGCCGACGAGCAGGTCGTCGCGGTAGATAACGGCAGATTGTCCCGACGCGGGGGCGCGCTGTGGTTGGTCGAAGACGACCTTCAAGCGTCCGTCCTCAAGAGACTCGATCGCGGCGGGCGCGGCGGTGTGGGCGTAACGTATCTTGACCTCGGCTCGGCAGGGAAGCGATAGTATCGGCGAGAGGTTTACGTCTCGCAGAGTTATCTCGCGTCGATACAGCTCGGCATCGCGACCGAGCGTGACGGTGTTTGCCATCGGATCGCGGGAGAGCACGTACGCCGGCTCACCCAGAGATATACCCAAGCCTTTACGCTGACCGACGGTGTAGCGCACGTTGCCCGAATGCTTTCCGAGAACCTTTCCGAAGCTGTCGACAAAATCTCCGGCAGTCGGCTCGTGACCGGTCAGAGCCTTTATAAACGAAACGTAATCTCCGTCGGGAACGAAGCAGATGTCCTGACTTTCACGACGGTCAAAGCTCGGTAGCTCGGCTTCGGCTGTGATGGCGCGGATTTCTTCCTTGGTCAGATCTGCGAGGGGGAAGACAACGCGCGAGAGCTGATCCTCCGAAAGCTGCCAGAGCATATAGCTCTGGTCCTTTTTAGCATCGGCGGCGCGTTTGAGCACCGTGTGACCATCGAGCATATCGAGTCGGGCATAATGTCCTGTCGCAA
>JAZKZA010000184.1:0-1772 GCA_045612445.1 Eubacteriales bacterium
TTTATCCTTGCATTGAAGGATGGAAGCCCGAGATATATTGCATCAGCCCCTGCCTCAATAGCGGCGTCAAATGCCGCAACAGAGCCGGCGGGGGATAAAAGTTCGGGTTTATTTGCCATATTTATTTGTTCTCGGCGTCAGCAAGCTCCTGGCGAAGCTGGTCGTTTTCTGCCTGAAGCTCGTCAAGTGCCGTTTCGGTATAAGCAAGCTTTGTTTCAAGCGCCTTTATCTTTCTCTGAGCCTTTATTTTCTCTGAGCAGTAATCGAGAGCGCAGAGGATAGCCGCCTCGTTTTTTGAGCAATACTTGCTGCCCGTGGATATTTCCTTCATTTTTCTGTCAACTATGCCGACAAGAGCTTCAACCGCTTCGGGAGACTCGTCGCTCAAAACGTTCATTTCAACGCCGGCGATAGTAATTGTGTATCTTTGTTTCATAAACAAAACCTCCAACTTTATGTTTTATACTTGAAATTCATAATGAATAGTTGTATAATATATTATCGGGTATCGAATTATGTAAAAACCCGTAATCTATCTACTATATTATAATACATATTTTGCAATTTGGAAAGAGATTTTAAAATTTTTTTACAGAAGGAATTGAATTTTTATGGAATTTTTCAGAGATAGCAACCGTATCGTCGTAAAATTCGGTACGTCAACGCTTACACATTCAACAGGACACCTTAATTTGCGCCGTATAGAAGGCTTCGTTAAGGTATTGTCCGATATAAAAAATTCGGGCAAAGAGGTGGTTATCGTTTCATCGGGTGCGGTCAGCGCCGGTGTTGCAAAGGTCGGCTTTGGACACATTCCCACAACTCCCGAGGAAAAGCAGGCTATGGCGGCAATAGGTCAGAGCGAGCTTATGAAGATATACGATAAGTTCTTCTCGGTCTACGGTCACACCGTGGCGCAGATACTTATGACAAAGGACGTTCTCACCAATCCCACGCGCCGTGCGGCAGCAGAGAACACCTTTAACCGTCTGCTCGAGATGCACTGCATCCCGATAGTAAACGAGAACGACTCTATATCCACCGACGAGCTTACAAAGTTCGGTGGAAACGATATTCTGTCGGCATACGTTGCGCAGGTCTGCCACGCGGATCTTTTGCTCAACCTCTCTGACGTTAACGGTCTTTATGACAGCGACCCGAGAAAGAATCCCGATGCCCGTCTTATAAGCAGAGTTGATAATATCGACGAGTCTGTCTACTCGATAGCGGGCGGAGCGGGAACAAACAGAGGAACGGGTGGAATGATAGCAAAGCTCAATGCTGCGAAGCTTGCCACCGACGAGGGAATCCCTATGTTTATACTTAACGGTCAGGATCCCGAAATACTTTACACGCTTCTTGACGGCGGCCACGTTGGAACATATTTCTCCGCGCCCAAGAAGGAAAAGGATAAAGATGAATAAAAAGCAGAAAAGGGAAGTGATGTCGGCGATCGTCGAGCGGCTCAAGGAGATATATCCCGAGTCGGTCTGCGCGCTTGAATATGGCGGTGAGCCGTGGAAGCTGCTCGTTATGGGACGCCTCTCGGCACAGTGCACCGATGCGCGTGTGAACATCGTTTGCCGTGAGCTTTTCGCAAAATACCCGACGGCAGATGCTCTTGCCGATGCAGAGCTTGCCGATATAGAGGAGATAGTACGCCCTTGCGGACTTTTCAGAACTAAAGCCGACAGCATAAAGCGGGCGTGCATTATGCTCCGCGACGATTTTGGGGGAGTACTCCCGGAGAGTATGGACGAGCTTTTGCTTCT
>JAZKZA010000185.1:0-2411 GCA_045612445.1 Eubacteriales bacterium
ATGGCTACGATCCGACTTCGTCGCCCGAAAAACGTGAAAATATAGAGCGTTATGCGGAAGAACTTGCCGCCGCCGCGGGCTGCAGCGAGAGCGAGCTTTACGTGTCGATCGCCTTCTGGAGAGGAACGGGGGTCATTGAGACCGACGACCGCGAAGCGGTCGAGGTCGTGCCGACAAAGACCGAAAAGAAGCCTCCCGAAAAGAAGAAAAAGGTAGACCTTTCGGACGAGTTGCCTAAGTACACCACCGCCGAGCTGAACGTTATTTTGTCGGCTCAGGAGGAGGCGGCACTTCTCGTTGACGAAAGTCAGCGCGCCTTCGGAAAGATATTTAATCCGCACGAGATAAGCATACTGCTCGGTCTTCGCGATTATTTTGGCTTTAACAGCGACTACATACTGATCCTTCTTGACCACTGTAACCGTATGGGCAAGAAGTCGCTCCACTATGTCAAAAAGCGCGCCTTCTCGCTCTACGACGAGGGTATTACCGACCCCGAGGTGCTGCACGATCATCTTCTCCGTCTTGAGGCGGCGGCGACCGTTGAGGGCGAGATACGCCATATCTTCGGTATAAGAGATCGCCAGCTGACCGAAAAGGAGAAGAAGTTTATTGCAAAGTGGACCGGAGAGTTCGCATATCCCATTGAAGTTATCAAAAAGGCTTACGAAATGACGGTCGACGCCATTCAAAAGCCGTCCTTTGCATATGCCGACGCCATAATCGAGCGTTGGTACGCCGCCGGTCTGCGTGATCTTGCCGCGATCGAGGCGGCGGACTCAGAAAAGCTCCCCGTTGAGGGCAGCTTCGATACTAACGACTTCTTCGAAAGCGCGCTTCGCCGCAGCTTTGGAGAAACGAACAAGAGTGAGGTTTGATATGGCATATAATCCCCAGACCTATGCGCGCATAATGGAGCAGTACGAGAACCGAGGAAACGAGGCTCGCAACGCCGCCCGCGCACGTATGATAGAGCTTGAGAGCATTATCCCGGGACTTGCCGAACTCGACGAGGAGCTCTCGCAGACCGGAATGCAGATACTCGACGCAATAAGAAACTACCCCGATACGCTCGAGCAGAGACTTGCCGAGATCGAGGCGAGAAACGAGCTTTTGCTCGAGAAGAAGCACGCCTTGATAGTTGCCGCCGGATACCCCGCGAACTACACCGACGTTCACTATCTTTGCGAGGATTGTTCGGACACCGGATACATAGACGGTAAGATGTGCAGCTGCTTAAAAACGGCACTCGCACTTGAGGCGTACGAGCATTCGGGAATTGCAAACCTTCTCAGAAGCCAGACCTTTGAGAGTTTTTCTCTCGATTATTACCGTCAGAATCCCAAGGTCTACGAGCAGATGAGCAAAAATCTTTTGAACATACGTCTGTTTGCCGAGCGCTTTAACGGTAAGAATAGCGGGAATCTCGCCTTTTTCGGCAATACCGGTCTCGGTAAGACCCACCTTTCGAGCGCCGTTGCCAAGGCGGTCATTGACCGAGGATACGACGTACTGTACACCACCGCGATCGGTATGATCTCGGATTTTGAGTATCAGCGCTTTGGAAACAGCACAAACTCGGAGGTCTCGCCGACGTCGCGTTATTTCGACTGCGACCTGCTTATCATCGACGACCTCGGAACCGAGATATCCAACCAGTTCACGGTTACCACTCTCTACAATATTATAGATACCCGCCTGAAAACGGGACGCTCGATGCTGATAAGCACCAACCTTTCGCCCGACGAGCTCCGAAAGCGTTACTGGGATCGCATAACCAGCCGACTCTTCGGTGAATTTATGCTCGTCCCCTTCGTTGGAAAGGACGTCCGAGCGCAAAAAATTCAGCAAGAGGGCTAATAAATAAAAGATAGACACACATACTATGTGTGTCTATCTTTTTATTTCAGGAGGAAATTAATTATATGTCAGATACCGTAAACAAGACCGGGGAGCTTGCCGGCGCGATCTACAAAAACGTTCGCATGGGGGCGGATATGATCGTAACGCTTATGCCGAAGATCGAGGATCAGGAGTTGAAGTCCTGCGTCAGCCAGCAGCTTGCGAGCTACGAAAAGTATGCTGCAAAGGTCAAGAAGCTGATCAGCGCGGCAGGTGACGAGCCGCACGAGGAATCTCCCTTTTCGAAGTGGATGGCAAAAATGGGGATCCAGATGAATACCCTGACCGATTCGACCAAGAGCCACATCGCCGAAATGATGATACAGGGCTCGACTATGAACGTTACCGACCTTCTTCGCAAGATACACGAGGCGCAGGAGAGCGACGGCGGAAGCTCTGAGCTCTCTCTTGCCCGCGAGCTGGTTGCCTTTGAGGAGGGTAACATCGAAAAACTCAAGGAGCATCTTTGAAGCAAAAAGCTACCGCAGTGAAATCACTGCGGTAGCTTT
>JAZKZA010000186.1:0-3814 GCA_045612445.1 Eubacteriales bacterium
AAAAATAAAAGGTCGCCCCGAATACACAAAGCAACTTATTCGCAGTGCTTCTTCGATCAGCGCAAACATTGCAGAAGCAAAATATGCCGAAAGCAATGCGGATTTTGTTCACAAGCTCGAAATCGCACAGAAAGAAGCAAATGAAACGGAAAACTGGCTCTCGGTGTTGTTTAAGAGCGGCATTATTGACGAGTTCACTTTCAAATCCTTACGAAACAAGTGTGGTAAGATTAGAAGAATGTTGATTGCTTCGATTACCACCGTTAAGGCGAAAATTAACGGACAAATGTAAGTTTTGAGCAAAACTCAAAAGTTCATTTTACAGCAGTACGGTATAACATATCGAAAGGAGCAGCGCCTTGAAAGAAGAAAAGAACATTATAGAGGCAATATCTGAAACCATTGCAAATACTGTCGGTGATGAAAATTTTGCTTTGCCGCTTGCAGCTTGGCAAACAAACGGTTCGCAATCGGGCGAAATCAATGCTGCTTATATTGAGGAAATCAAGGCGTATCAAGCTTCGCCCACTGCGCCTTGTAATAAGACTACCGCACTCAAACTCTTAAAGCGTTTTGCCCGAAAGGATTTTCACGAGTTTTGGGCTACGCCTGTTCTCGAATACCTTCCTGCCGTCAGCGAGGGTACGATGAAGCTAAGCGAAACGGTTTATCCGCACGATGAGGCAATATGCTATGCAAAAAAGTTAATTGCAACACTTTCGGTTAAAGAATTGGCAAAAGATTTTCTCTACGGTGTCGCACATAATGCGCCCGAATACAGAACAGCACTTGCTTGTTACTACTATATTAAAAACTTACCCGATCATGAATTTGAGAAAAAACACGTTGGATCGGTAGTCGGCAAGGATGGTGAATTTGAGGACAGATATAACGAAAATTGTTGCGAGATATGCGGCTATCAACACACCGTCAGCGCAGAACCGAAGATGCAGTTTTGGCACATTAACGTTGATATGGAGCATTTCTATTTTAAAGCTTTGATTCCATTCAAATTCGATCTTAATACGGCAATCATATTTTTAGAAGAATACAAAACGCTTCCACGCCCCAACCACTCTGTTTCGGATTACGAGCATTTCAAAAAAATTATGGAGGTCATAGAAAATTCGCCTCAAAACACAACATCGGGAAAACTGCGCCGAGAATTGAAGCAATCCGGGCTTTTGGCGATGACGATGGAGCAGATTGAAGCGTTTATTGATATGTTGGGATACCTCAATATTTTACATTCAAGCGATTCCTTCGGCGTTACCGCAGGACACATTTGTGAAAAAGATATGCTGTTGCCGTTAAGCGACAGGGGGTATGCAGCTTATCCCGTTAACCGTTGGACGAGAAAATGCGGAATTGACTATGATAGCATCTCAATGCTTTTCGATGGGATTTACGAGTAAAAAATATACCTTTTGGCTTTACAACCCCTGTTTTTGACATAAAAAATATACCTTTTGCTCTCTTGACCCACGTCGAGTCGGTCGTTTGTCTGAAGCGAAAACAAATCAACCCGTAGGGGCGTCAACGGTCGCCCATACCATAAACACATAAAGAGGATACTATGAAAGAATACATCAAGCTGAAAAAAGAGGTCGAGAAGATCGTAAGATCTGCGGCTCGATTGGCGCGAAACGTGGACTTTACCGTCAGCGAAAAGGGCGACGTTGCAAACGTAGTCACGACCGCCGACGTCAACGTCCAGCGTTACCTTTGCGAAAAGCTGAAAAAGCTTTTGCCGCAAGCGGGCTTTTACTGCGAGGAGGAAAACCTTCGCGACACCGAAAGTGAATTCATTTGGGTTATCGACCCGATAGACGGAACTATGAACTACACCCGCGCTATCCCCGAATGCGCCATCTCGGTGGGCTTGATACGAAACAAGGAGCCGGTCGTGGGCGTGGTACATAATCCCTTTCACAAGCATACCTTTTCGGCTGCTTTAGGCAACGGCGCTACCAAGAACGGAAAGCCCATTCACGTTTCAAGCAGTACCTTCGACCGCTCGCTTTTGTTTACCGCTATGAGCCTCTATAAAAAAGAGCTTGCGCCGATCTGCAGCGAGATCATCTCGGAAGCATATGCAAAATGCAACGACGTGCGACGTTACGGGACCTGCGCGCTTGAGCTTTGTTATATGGCAGAGGGGAAGGCAGATCTCTATTTCGAAATGCGCGTCTTCCCGTGGGATTACGCCGGCGCGTATCTTGTTCTGAAGGAGGCGGGCGGCGTTCTGCGAGGCTTTGACGGAGAGGTCCTCACCTTCGACAAGGCTACGCCGCTAATAGGTGCAAACAACGTCGAAAACTATGAAGAATTAAACCGTATCGTACTGCGGCATATGGAAAAAGTTCCGTACTGAAGCGGTCAACGTCATAAGGAGAAAGACATGGAATACTTAAACGATTGGGAAGAAAAATTAAGCAAGGACACCATAAAAGAAGAAAAGGATTATAATTTAGATACGCTCTACGAGCATACCCACTCGGAGCTTTCCCTGCAGCAGAGCAAGCGGGATCAGATCATTACCATCTATCTGGCGTTGTTCTCGTTTTTAATGCCGTTTGCTCTTTCGCTTGAGTCGGTTGGGCTCTGGATGAAGGGACTGATCTTTTTGGTTGCAGGAATCATCGGAGTTCTGTTTTCGTTCATCAACGTGCGCTACAGAATATACAAAGAGGTCTATTGGCTCTCCTGTCAGGCGCTCACCGTACTGATGAACGTAAAGAAGGAGGATCTGAACAAGCAGTCTATCCAGCGTGCCTTCTTCCATTCACTCAAAAAGAAAGGAAAATCCTATTTCGTTGAGGGCCGCAAGGGTAAGGTCTGGGATAGCAAGACGTTCGTGAAGAAAAACACCTTCAGCTCCGAAACACTCCATCATATGATACAGGTGCTGATCACGTCGGTGATACTTGCCTTGAGCGTGGCGCTGATCGTTGGCGGGCTGGTCAACCTGCCGTTGTTCGCTATGATCGGCATCGGAGTGCTCGTATCGGCAGTCGTTTTTGTACTGTTGATGAGAAGCTATTTCAAAAAGCTTATGGAAGTATACGCCGTTATGGCATACGTTAACACGGGTGACGCCGAGGCGGACAAGCAAGCGCGAAACAAGCTCTTCAACTCCACCTTTGCAAAGGCCTGGACCCTACACGTCTACTATCAAAATTAAAGCAGCCGATCAAAATCGTTTTTGATCAGATTGCAGTTCGCCCGTAAAATCACTTATGAAAACAAGCAACTGAGGGAACAAAAAATGTCTGAACCAACACTTCGCCCGGCGCGCGCCCACGAGCTCGAGCGCGTTCTGGCTCTCTACAAAAGCGTTCTCGGCACGCCCTTTTGCGTCTGGAGCGATCAATACCCGACTCGTCTTGAGCTCGACCACGACTTCGAGACCGACAACCTCTACGTTCTCGTCGAAAACGACACCGTGATCGGTGCCGTTTCGGTCGTTCCCGAAAACGAGCTCGACCACCTCGACGTCTGGCGTGTTCGCGACGGCTCGCAGGTCGAGCTGGCGCGCATCGTCATCTCGCTCGACTGTCGCGGTCGCGGTCTTGCCGCACTTATGCTCGGCGAGCTCATCTCGCGCATCAACGCACCCATACACATCTCCGCCGCCGTCACCAACACCCCCGCACTCAAGACCTACGCCAAGCTCGGCTTCGACATCGTCGGCGAGGCGGACCTCTTCGGCGGACACTACTACCTGCTCGAGCGCCTATGAAAAGACCGCTCGGCATCTATATCCACGTCCCCTTCTGCCTGAAAAAATGCCTGTACTGCGACTTTTGCTCCT
>JAZKZA010000187.1:0-1612 GCA_045612445.1 Eubacteriales bacterium
TCACCGATGACCTCATAATCAAGAGAAATATAGTCAAGACTTGCAACCGTGTCCGCCAGACTCCAGCCAACATAGGAGGGAACCTTTCTTGACAGCTTCGCAAGCTCGGCGTGGCTGTACTCAGCCTCAACACCAATGTAAGGAAGAACCGTTTTCATTACGTTCGCAACGTAAGGAGCGGCAACGATAGAGCCGTATACCGAGCCGTTCTGCGGCTCGTCGACTACGATAAGAACCGCAACCTGAGGGTTTTCCGCAGGTGCATAGGCAACGGTCGAGCCGATTCTGAAGGATTCGTTTCCCTGATCGTCAAATTTACCGATCTTCTCGGTTGTACCGGTCTTTGCGGCAATTCTGTATCCCGCAACGTAAGCGTTTTTCGCACCGCCGTCGGTGGCAACGCCCTCTTCA
The DNA here is from genome assembly GCA_045612445.1 of Eubacteriales bacterium. Lineage (GTDB taxonomy): Bacteria > Bacillota > Clostridia > Oscillospirales > CAG-272 > RGIG3994. Next base: position 412 of record JAZKZA010000187.1, read on the forward strand.
AGTATTTCGGTGACGGTCTTGCACACGTCGGTGCTTATTACCTGTCTGACCTTACCGTAATCAAAGCTCTGAACCACGTTTCCGTCCGAGTCCGTTATCTCCTTCACCACGTGAGGAGTTACAAGATAGCCTCCGTTTGCCACGGCGGCAACACCTCGGATCTGCTGAAGTGCGGTGATATTGAAGTTCTGACCGAAAGCCGCCGTCGCAAGCTCAACCTGATTGAAGTTTGCGGGCGCGTGGAAAATTGAATTCTGCTCACCGGGCAGATCGATGTTAGTCTTATCAAGATAGCCGAGCGCGTCAACGTAATTATAAAACTTCTGTGAGCCGAGACGGAGCGCTATCTCCATCATAACGGGGTTACAGGATTGCTGCAAGGCTCTCGCAAAGCTTTCCGCACCGTGTCCGGTGTTCTTATGACAGCTGATCGGTCTTGAATAACCCGGAACAAGATAGCTTCCTCGGCAGAAGAAGCTTTCGTTCAGGGAAACGACCTTTTCCTCAAGACACATGGATGTCGTCAGGATCTTAAAGGTAGATCCGGGCATATACGTGTCAGTTATGGTCTTGTTGGTCCAGGAATTAAGCAGCTGAGCATATCTGTAATCGTTGTATTCGTCCGTTCCCTCGACCAAGCCGGATTTCGCGATGCGATCAAGGTAGAACTGATCGAGAACGTTTGGCGTATTACAATTAAACGAAGGATAAGTCGCCATCGCGAGAATCTCACCCGTATTTACGTCCATTACGATACCGCAAACGCGTTCCCCTGCTCCGTTGTCCTCATAAGTTGCCTTAAGCTGTTCCTCCAGGGCACTTTGAATATATCGGTCAATGGTCGTCACAAGATTGTGACCGTTTTGCGCCTCCACGTAGACCTCATACTCGGTGGGGATTTCGATGCCGTGGGAATCGCGGGCGGTCACGTAAAAACCGTTCGTTCCCGACAAAACGTCGTTGTACTGCACCTCAAGTCCGTACCGTCCGATGTTCTGATCGCCCGTAAAGCCCAGCACGGACGCCGCCAGACCGTCATAGCAATAATAACGCTTGGAGGTAGGCTGAACGTGTATCTCATCCTCAAAGGAATGTTCTTCGATAAAAGCGCGGACGCGGTCCGCGTCCTCTTTTTCAACGTCCTTTTTTACGGTCTCGTCAAGACGGTGAGTCAGCGCCGCCTTTTCCATCACCTTATCAT
>JAZKZA010000188.1:0-5542 GCA_045612445.1 Eubacteriales bacterium
GTTGTTTTCGCCCCATCTCTTGCAATCGCGAGCGAAATGTGGTATCATAATAAAAGAAAATCGGGAGGTCAAGATGAAGATCGCAATAATATACGCCGGCAAGACCGGCACGACGCGCGACTGCGTCGAGATACTTAAAAATAAACTCACGGGACAGGACGTCTCGGTCTTCGACCTCAACGTCACGCCTCCCCCCGCCTCGCTCGACGGCTTCGATACCGTCGTGGTCGGCGGTCCGGTCAGACTGGGAAAGCTCTACCGTCCGGTGCAGAAATACCTCTCGGAAAACGCCGACGCGCTATCCGCACAGAGAACGGTATACTTCGTCGTCTGCGCCTACGCCGACCTCGTTGACGAATACTTCGAGGACTTTCTCACGCCCAATCAGCGTCGCTCGGCGCTTTGGACGGCAAACTTCGGCGGAACGCTCAAGCTCGACCGTCAAAAGAACGTTTTTATGAAGCTGATCGTCCGTGCGATGCGAAACGACATCATCGAAAACGGAGACTCGGACGACGAATCAATGGTTCGTATCCTCCCCGAAATAAACCCCGGCGAGATATCCAAAACGGCAGACATCATCTGCTCGAGAATATAAAAACGGTTGACGGCGACCCCTCGCCGTGGTATAATAACAAAAAAGGGTACTGCCGTACCCACGTAAAATTGAACGAGGTAAAATTATGAAACAGAGATTTTTCAAATGCTCACACTGTGGAAATATAATCGCAATGGTTGAAGATAAAGGCGTTCCGGTGATGTGCTGCGGTCAGAAGATGACCGAGATGGTTCCGGGAAGCGTAGACGCGTCGGTAGAGAAGCACGTACCCGTCTTCACGGTCGACGGCACGAAGGTGTACGTCGTAGTCGGTAGCGTGGAGCACCCTATGACCGAGGAGCATTACATAGAGTGGATCTCGATCCAGACCAAGCAGGGCAACCAGAGAAAATGCCTGACACCCTCGGATAAGCCCGCCGCCTGCTTCTCGATCTGCGACGGCGACGAGGTTGAGGCAGTGTACGCCTACTGCAATCTCCACGGGCTCTGGATGGCGGAGAACGTTGTCCCCCCGGTCTGCGAGCTGAGACCGCTCGATACCGAGACTGCCGAGAACTACGTTATCTGCAAGTGCAATAACGTTAAATATTCTGATATTGTCGACGCCATTCACGGCACGAAGGCTATGGGTGATCTTCTGTCTGTCTTTGACAGTGTAAAGAACACGACCCACTGCTCGTCGGGCTGTGGCGGCTGCTATAATAAGGTCATCGCGATCATCTCCGAGGCGATGAACGGAAAGCTTTAAGAATAAAAAGTACGGTTTGCGAAAGCAAACCGTACTTTTTATTTAAGGCAGATCAAATTCGCGTGCAACGGTGGCGCGGATCATGTCGAACGTCTCCTCGTCGTCTGCGAGCTCGCCGCCCGCCATCATAAGTGCCGCGCCGAAGATCAGCGAGCGAACGACGTAGGTCTTTCGCACACGTGACGCCTCGTCCATACCGGTCTCATCGCAGTACTGACGTACAAGACCGCGAACACAGCTGCTGATGCTATGCTTTTCGCGGTTCTGATCCTCGCTCATAGCAGGATTGCGAAGCATAATAATGGTGTAATAGTCGGGGTTTTCGCGAAGGAAGCGAATATACGCCACGCTCATCTCAATGAGCCGCTCGCGCGCGCCCTCGTACTCCGAAAGTATCATGTTCTGTACGGTGTACCAGCGACGGTTTATATACTTAAATATTTCGAGAACGAACTCGTCCTTGTTCTTAAAATGGCGGTAGGGAGTCGCGCACGAGACCCCGCACTCGGCGGCGATACGGCGGATCGAGAACTCGGTGAAGCCGTACTCACGAAGCTCGCGAATACCGGCCTGGAGCAGCGCGTCCTTTGTTTTGTTTATCTTTTTCACGGCGTCACTCTCCCGAAATTATCAGCGAGTAGACCGGCTGTCCACCGCGAACGACGGTAACGTCGGCGTTCGACCCAAGTCTCTCCTCAAGACGAGCGCGAACGGCGTCGGCAAGCTCTTCGGAGACGTCCTCGCCGCAGTAAGCGGTAATACAGGCTTGGTCGATAAGCTCGTCGATGAGCTGGTCAAGACAACCGAACAGGTCGTCGGCGACCCGCTTGACCTTGTTTTCGATAAGACCGATGAACTGACCCTGCTTGATCGACATACCGTCGATCTCGGCGTCGCGAACGGCGTTGGTCAGCGAAAGGGTCTTGACGGTCGAAAGCGAGGCGCGGAGTGCGGCGTAGTTCTGATCGACGTCGGCCTCGGAGTCATAGCAGCAAAGAGCGGTGATACCCTGCGGGATAGACTTGGAGGCAATAACACGAGCATCGATACCCTCCTCCTCGGCAAGACGCGCGGCGGACGACGCCGCCATAACTATGTTCGAGTTGTTCGGAAGCACGAAAACGGTCTTAAGACCGACCTTTTTTATTGCCTCAAGAAGCTGCTCGGTGCTGGGATTCATGGTCTGTCCGCCCGAAACGATCTCGTTGACGCCGAGGTCGGAAAAGATCTCGCAAAGACCGTCTCCGTTTGCAACGGCAACAAATCCGACGCCCTCGGGTAAGGACGGAGCTACGCTCTCACCCTTGAGCTCGGTATGCTGCTTTCTCATATTCTCGACCTTGACGGTGAGAAGCGAGCCGAACTTGATCGCCTCGGTCAGAACGGCACCGGGGTCACAGGTGTGAACGTGTATCTTGACGATGCTGTCGTCCTCAACGTAAACGGCGCTGTCGCCGGCGGCAAGAACGAAGGCGTGGAGAGACTCGGCAGCCCCCTCGGAGGCAAACTCCTCGGATTTTTCAACGATGCACTCGGTGCAGTAGGGGAAAACGATGTCGCAATCAAAGTCGGCGGCGACACTTGCACCCGTCGAAGCGGAAGAGAGCGGCTGGGGAACGGCGAAGCCCTGCTCGGCGGGCTTGCCCGAGAGCGACTCCGACATAGCAACGAGGATTATAACGAAGCCGCAGCCTCCGGCGTCAACGACCCCCGCCTGCTTGAGAACGGGAAGCTGCTCACGGGTGCGGAAGAGCGCACTCTCGGCAGCGCTGACAAGAGCGGTAAAATATTCGTTGAGATCCTCTGTCTGAAGGGAGGCGGCAGTCTCGGAGACGGCGCGCATGACCGAAAGGATAGTGCCCTCGGTTGGGTTCATGACCGACCCGTAGGCAGCCTCGGTCGCCGAAGCGAGCGCTCCCGTAAGCTCGGCAACGCCTGCCGACTCAAGTCCGGAAAGCGCGCGAGAGAGACCGCGGAAGTAGACCGAAAGTATAACTCCCGAGTTTCCGCGAGCCGAACGAAGCATAAGATCGGCGCATTCCTTTGCCGCCGTCGAAAGGTCAGACAAACGGTCGCTCCTCATAGAGTTAACGCCCGAGATGGTCATGCTCATATTAGAGCCGGTGTCCCCGTCGGGAACGGGGAAGACGTTCAGCGCGTTTACGCGATCGGCGTCGGCAGTAAGACGGGACGCGGCGAAGGTCAGCGCGGCGTAAAGATCCTTGGCAAAAATTCTTTCCATAGTATATATAGCTTATCTTTCGCTTCCGATGAAGAAGAGGGCGAGAGTACCCTGGCCGGCGTGGGCACCGATAACGGGGCCGACGAAGTTGATAACGACTCGGCAACCGAACTTATCCTTTATCATATCGGCGAGCTTCTCGGCGTCGTCGCGGCAGTTACCGTGGCTGATGAAAACGGTCTGGTTTTCGGGATCGATCGCCGTCTCGCAAAGCTTTTCAAAAAGAGCGTTGATCGAGGCGTTACGACCGCGAGCCTTTGCTACGTTGACCAGCTTACCGTCGTTGTCGACGTGCATGACCGGCTTGATGTTCAGCATCGAGCCGACGATGTACTTAGCTCCCGAAACACGACCGCCTCTCTTGAGCTGGAGCAGGCTGTCGACGGTGAACCAGTGGCAGAGATTGAGCTTGATGCTCTCAACGTAATCGCGGACCTCGTCGATGCTCTTACCCTCTCGACGCTTCATAACGGCAAGATAGACGAGCAGACCCTGACCGAGCGAGGCGCAAAGGGTATCGACCGTGAGGATACGCTTGCCGGGATAAGCTCCCTTAAGCTCGGCAGCGGCGTTGACGGCGGCGTTGTACGTACCGCTGAGAGCCGAAGAAAAGCCGAGGTAGAGAACGTCGTGACCGCACATCAGCTCGGATTCAAAAACGGTCTTGACCTGACCGACGTTGATCGCGCTGGTGGTGACCATAGCTCCGTCGTTGAGCTGGGTATAAAAGTCCTCGAAGGAGATATCCGAGCCGTCGAGGAAGTTATAGTGCTGCTTTCCGTCAACGAAGACCGAAAGCGGAATAACGCGCACGTGCATCTGCTCGGCAAGGCTTGCCGAGAGATCGCAGGAGGAATCGGTAACTATCGTGAAATAAGACATAATTTTTCTCCTTAAAAGTTATCAGTGATAACATAATAACATAATTTTGCCGATCTGTCAACACCCGAGACGTAATTTTAGGTCACGGCGAGGAGCGTATACACTATTCATTATTGATTATCTGTCTTTTATTATTCCGTTTCGAACCAAAATTTTCATAAAACAAAAGAGATGCGTCCTGTTTAACCGAGTGGCAAAAAGGAAAAAATAAGGTTGAACATATCCACGAAAGGAAAAAAACAGAATGCAGAACGTAAAAAGAGGAGACATATATTACGCCGATCTCAGTCCCGTGGTCGGATCGGAGCAGGGCGGACTTCGCCCGGTGCTGATAGTTCAGAACGACGTTGGAAACCGATATAGCCCCACGGTCATCGCCGCCGCCATAACCTCGCGGCTGGGTAAGACCCGTATGCCCACTCATATCGACATACACGCCGAGCGAGTCGGTCTTGCCAAGGACTCGGTGATCCTGCTCGAGCAGATCAGAACGCTGGATAAGAGGCGTCTGAAGGAAAAGATGGGACATCTTGACGAGGAGATGATGTCGGAGGTGAACTCTGCGATCGCGGTGAGCTTCGGTCTTTCGTTGAGCCCCCGAAACGAAAAAGAGCGAGAGGAGAACGGAGAGGTAACGGCGTAAGCGCAAAAAAATACATTTTTTGCAAAAACCCTTGATTTTATCAACGAAAAATATTATAATGTTAAAGTAGAAAAAATATTTCAAGGAGATAAAAACAATGGCACTTGTAACAACCAAGGAAATGTTCAAGAAGGCATACGCAGGCGGATACGCCATCGGTGCTTTCAACATCAACAACATGGAGATCATTCAGGCTATCACCGAGGCTGCGGCAGAGGAGAAGTCCCCGGTCGTACTTCAGGTCTCGGCAGGAGCTCGCAAATATGCAAAGCACGCCTATCTGATGGGTCTTGCAAAGGCAGCTGTTGAGGATAGCGGCATTGATTTTGCCCTTCACCTTGACCACGGCGCAGATTTTGAGATCTGCAAGTCCTGCATCGACGGCGGCTTCACCTCTGTCATGATCGACGCATCCTCCAAAAGCTTTGAAGAGAATATCGCTCTTACCCGTCAGGTCGTGGAATATGC
>JAZKZA010000189.1:0-9760 GCA_045612445.1 Eubacteriales bacterium
AGGTCTCGTTTTGTTGCCTGGTCTATCTTCGGCATTACCGAGGACGGCAAAACAACGACGTTTTTTCCGTATAAAAGCTCTACTTTCATATATCTTCCTTCGTAAATTTGTTAGATCATTATTTGTCAAGCTTGGAGCGCGAGCGAAGCTCGTAGCAAAGAGTCATCAGCGAGTCACCGAGGTAGACGTCCTCACAGACCGTTTCGTCCGACGTCTGAAGCTCCTTGCCGGTAAAATTCCAAATGCCGTGTATTCCGAGCGCCTCGATTCGCGAAATCGCCTCGTCAACGACGTCCTTAGGAAGCGTCATAACGGCAATATCGACCGGATTTTCGGCACAAAACGACTCAAGCTCGTTGATGTGATGAACCTCGACTCCGCCGAACTGCTTTCCGACGATCGTCGGGTCTACGTCAAAAAGTGCAACTATATCAACACCTCTGCGCTCAAACATACGGTTGCGGACCAATGCTTGTCCGAGATTTCCCGCGCCGATTATGATACCGTTATACCCCTCACCAACGCCGAGCAGCTCGCTTATCTTGGCGTAGAGATAGTTGACGTTGTATCCGTATCCCTGCTGACCGAAGCCGCCAAAGCAGTTCAGATCCTGACGGATCTGCGACGCCGTTACCTGCATCATCTGCGAAAGCTCCGCCGAGCTTATGCGAGAGCGTCCGCTTCGTATCAGCTCGCGCAGATATCTGAAATAACGTGGCAGGCGACGTATTACGGCAGGCGAGACCTGCTGTTGGTTCTGATTGCGATCAATGTTGCTCATTTTTACCTTCAGCCTTTACGAAATTTTGCTATAAAGAAGCCGTCACAGCCGTCGCTATCGGGCAAAAGCTGTGTTTGCGGCAGATAATCCCTTCCGGCGTGTGAAAAGCCCTCGGGGGTAAACTCGGGGTGAGACTTGGCAAAACGACTTGCGATCTCGCCGTTTTCTGCCGAAAGAAGAGTGCAAGTAGAGTACACCAAAACTCCTCCGTCCTTAACGTACCGAGCGGCGTTTTCAAGTATCGCGTACTGTATTTCCGGCAATCTTTCGGCGTCCGAGAGAGGCTTGAAGCGTATCTCCGGCTTCTTGGCGATAACTCCGTAGCCCGAGCAGGGTACGTCGCACAGCACGGCGTCAAGCTTACCAACAAGCTCCTCGATCGACTGTCTTGCGTCGGCAGCTCGGGTCTCGATGATACCAATGCCGAGTCGCTCGGCGCTATTGCGTATCAGAGAGAGCTTGTTCTCGTGCAGGTCGCACGAGATTATCCTGCCTCGACCCGACATATGCATCGCCGCGCCAAAGCTCTTTGACCCCGGAGCTGAACAACAATCGAGGAAGAAATCCCCCTCGCCAAGTCCCAGTGCCGAGCAACAAAGCTGCGAAGCGGCGTCCTGAACGAAGAACTCACCCTCGGCAAAGCCGGGGAGGGTAGTCACGACGGCGTTTACTTCAATACCGTTTTCCGAAAGAGCCGACGGACGAGCCTCTATTCCCTTTTCGGCAAAGCGGGCGATCAAGCCATCACGCGTCGTTTTGACGGTGTTGACCCTCAAGGTCAGCGGTGGCGTTTTATTAAGGGCGACAAATATCGCCTCGGCACGGTCGTAACCGTACTCGGCGATCAGTCTTTCGCAAAGCTCGATCGGCATCGACTGCTCGACCGACATTTTCTCCACCGGGTCATCGGGCAGAGCAATCTCGCCCGATCGTCTCATATATCCGCGCAAAAGCGCGTTTACAAACCCCGCCGCGCGACGGGGCGCTAGGCTGACGCTTCGGTCAACCGCGGCGTGAGGCGGTATGCGGTCCATATAGATGAGCTGATAAAGACCCATTCGCAGTATGTTTTTGACCTGCGGCTCTATCTTGGACGACGCAACGGCGGAAAGTTTTGAAATATAATAATCAAGCGTTATCCTACGCGATATGACGCCAAACACAAGGTGGGTGGTCAGCGCGCGGTCAAGAGCGGAGAGCTCGGACTTTTCAAGCTCGCGGTCAAGCACGAGGTTTGAGTATCCTCCGTCTCTCTCGCATCGGCTCAGAACGGTCAGTGCCGTTTTTCTCGCGTCTCTCACGTCGAAAGCACGTCACCGACGGCAACGCCGCGTCCGCGCACGAAATCGGCGGCGGGCATACGTCGTTTACCCTCGGGAAGAAGAAGGGTCAGATCAAGATACCCGTCGGCACACGCAACGGTGACCGCTCCGTTTTCGGTCGAAACGACCGTTCCGGGAAGCTCTCCCCCGAACGGCAGCTTGGATATCTTAGTCTCAACGATCTTGAGCATACGTCCGTCGGGGGTTCTGGTGAACGCCAACGGAACAGGTGAAAGCCCCCTGATAAGGTCAAAAAGCTGCCTTGTGGGACGCGCGAAATCAATTTTACACTCACTTTTTTCGATCTTTGCGGCGTAACTTGAATAAGCACCGTACTGCTTTGTCGCCTTGATCTCACCCTTTTTCAAAGCCTCGACCGTCTCGACCAGCAGATCCGCGCCAAAAAGACCTATCTTATCGTGCATCGTTTCAAAGTTATCCTCGTCAGTGATGCGTATACGCTTGCGCGAGAGCATCGCGCCGGTATCAAGACCGATGTCCATCAGCATAATAGTAACTCCGGTCTGCTTTTCACCGTCGATAATGGCTCTCTGCATCGGTGCCGCACCGCGGTACTTGGGCAGATAAGATCCGTGAACATTTATACAACCGTATTTCGGATAGTCGATAACGTTCTTCGGCAGTATCTTTCCGTACGCCGCAACGACTATCATATCGGGCGCGAGCTTACCCAACAGATCGGCAAACTCATCGGTCCTCAGGCTATTCGGCTGATAGACCGGTATACCGCGCTCGGTCGCCCAGACCTTGACAGGCGGAGGAGTTAGAGTATATCCTCTTCCCTGCGCCTTATCGGGCTGGGCCACGACTCCAACGATCTCCTCGCCTGCGCGATGTAGCGCGTCGAGCGAAAAAACGGCGAAATCGGGAGTTCCCATAAACAAAATCTTCAGCTTCACTGCCGATCAATCCCCCTGAATATCCTCTGCTATATCAACGTACAGCTTTCCGTCAAGATGGTCAAGCTCGTGACAAAAGGCGCGAGCAAGAAGTCCGCTTCCCGATCTCTCGACCGTCTTTCCCTCTCTGTCGGTATAACGCACCGTGACGTTCATCGGTCGGGTGACCGTTCCCGATTTTCCGGGAACAGAAAGACAACCCTCAACTCCCGTCTGCTCGCCGTCCACAGCGACGATCTCAGGGTTTATCATCTGAATGAGTCCGCTGTCGGGCGTCTCGATTACGACGAGTCTGCGAAGCACACCGATCTGGGGCGCGGCAAGACCAACGCCGTCTGCCGCTCTCATGGTCTCTACCATGTCGTCAAGCAGGGCAAGCATTCTCGGGGACACCTCGTCAACCGGTCTCGATTTCTGACGAAGCAACGCCTCGCCTATTTTAACGATCTTACGTTTAGCCATAAAACAAAAATTTCCTTTCACTCGGTTGCAGACGCGTTCAATCTCACGTCAGCAAAGTTACCCTTTCTGAACTCAAAGTATCCCGCCGTAGCTACCATTGCGGCGTTGTCTCCGCAAAGGCTTATCGGCGGAACGGTCAGCTTGACTCCGCGTTTTTCGCAAAGAGCGCCAAGTGCCGCTCTCAGATGCGAGTTCGCCGCAACGCCTCCCGAAAGCACCATACGGGTGTATCCGGTGCATTCAATCGCGGCTTCGGTCTTTTGAACGACAGCATCAACTATCGCGCGGGTATACGACGCGGCGATGTTCGCGGCGTTCGGCTCTCTGCCCGATTGACGCTCGGTGTTTATATAGTTCAGCGCGGCAGTCTTGAGCCCGCTGAAGGAAAAGTCAAGTCCCTCTCGAAGAGCCGGAGACGGCAGCTTTATGCTGAAGGGATCGCCCTCGTACGCCAGCTTATCGAGCGCCGCACCTCCGGGGTACGGCATACCTATAACGCGTCCGATCTTATCGAACGCCTCGCCTGCCGCATCGTCACGCGTCGCACCTATCTCGCAAAAATCGGTATAGTCGCGGACCTCGTAGATCGAGGTGTGTCCACCCGATACGACGACAGCCAGAAAGGGCGGCTCGAGCGTCGCATCGGTCAGATACGCCGCCGCCGTGTGTGCTTTGACGTGATTGACGGCAACCAGCGGTATACCGTTCGCGTACGCCAGCGACTTTGCAAAGTTGACCCCGACCAGCAACGCTCCGATAAGTCCGGGGAACGCCGTGACTGCCACGGCGTCAATATCCGACAGTGAAAGTCCCGCCTCGTCAAGCGCGCGGTAAGTTATTCTTGATATCGCCTCAATATGGGCGCGACCCGCGATCTCGGGGACGACGCCGCCGTAGAGACGGTGTATTTCTATCTGCGATGCAACGATATCCGACTTCAGCGAACGCGTGTCACCTTCAATGACCGCCGCCGAGGTCTCGTCGCACGAGCTTTCAATTCCGAGAATATACATTACTTAAGTGCTTTCTCCATAATTATTGCCGCCTCTCGCGGTGCTTGATAGTAATCGGGGCGGCAACCGACCTCGGCAAACCCGACGGCGGTATAAAGCCCTCTTGCGCTCTTATTCGATTCGCGCACCTCAAGCGTTACGCTTGAGCAGCCAACCTCTCTCGCCTCGTCAAAAAGGCGTTCGAGCAGGCGTCTTCCGTACCCTCTGCCTCGAAATTCGGGAAGCGTCGCCAGGTTCAAGACCTGCGCCTCGCCCGCCACCGCCAGCATACCGACGTACGCCACCAGTTGCCCATCAAATCTCAAGGTGAACCCGCAATACGGCTCGTTCAACAGCATTTTCAGCGAGCCCTCCGACCACGGTATCGAAAAGCAACGCTTTTCAAGCTCGACCGCCTCGGGCAGGTCTCGCTCGGTAAATCTCTCGATCACGACGCGGAGTTATACTGATCGTGAATGTACCCCGCCATATAGCAAAGTCCGCTATCACGGTCGTAAAGGAAATATTTTCCGTAGTTATAGCTGACAGTCCAGCTACCGTCGGCGTTCTGGGTCTCCTCATGAGCAAGACCCTCCTCAAAAGAGTAGCCCTCAAGCGAGTCGACGGTCACGTCAACGACATAGTCGCTCGAATACTCGATGTAAGTAAAGACGAAGGAGAAATAGGGATATTTCTCCGAGAAGAATCGGATCTTATAGGTATCGGTTGCCGAGAGCGCGGGATACTGGATCGACGGATTGCGGAAGATCTGCGTGAGCTTGACCGTTTCTGCGGCATCGTCAACAGCACTAAGCTGCTGGTTGACGTCTCCTATAACGTAGAACGCCGCCGAGCTTGCCTCAAACTCAAGTATTGTCGGGAACTGCATTTCACTGTTATAAATGATCGTATGTCCGTCCGGCTCGTAAAGCAGATCGGCGGTGCTGCACTTGTTGTGCTTCATGTCGTAGACGGCGTGATAGGTATAGCCGTAAGCGTCAACGATATGTGCCTTAGGCGCATAGCTGATAGCCTCGACCGACATCGGGGCATACGAATAGTATATCTGCTCCTTTTCGTCGTAAAGTCCGCCCTGACGGTTCAAAAGAGTGTTCTGTGCGCAGGAAACCAGCGTAGAAAGACAAACCAAGAGAGTCAGCGCAAAAATAACGGTTTTTTTCATAGCTTTTTAGGGATATCCTTTCGTTTTTAAGCTTAGTATCCAAACTTTCCGGACAACGAGTCGTCGTCCTCGATCCAATCCGAAACGCGGATCTCACGGTATTCCTCGGCAGTATCACGAATGATGACTCGCTCGATACCTGCATTGAGGATAACTCGCTTACACATCATACAGCTGTTCGTTCCGGCGACCACCTCACCCGTCGCGGGGTCGACGCATACCATATAAAGAGTTGAGCCGAGCATCTGCTCGCGCGAAGCGGCGATGATGGCGTTCTGCTCGGAGTGAACCGAGCGGCAAAGCTCGTATCTCTCGCCGCGCGGAATGTTCAGCTTGTCTCTAAAGCAACTTCCGAGGTCGGAGCAGTTCAGACGTCCGCGGGGAGCTCCGTTATAACCGGTCGAAACTATAACGTCGTTTTTGACGATGATAGCACCGTAATGCTTACGAAGACAAGTGCTTCGCTCGGCAACCGTTTGAGCTATATCAAGATAATAATTTTCCTTTGAAACTCTCATTGTTCAGTCCTCCATATTTTTAACGAACTCGCGCAAGAACGCGCGAAAATCAGCGCCAAGCTCCTCATTCTTTACTCCCTGAACGACGTTTGCCGTTAAAAAGCCGAGCTTTGATCCCATATCGTAGCGAACGCCCTCAAAATCGACCGCCGTCATACCGACCGTCTGTGCCAGCTGCTTCATAGCGTCGGTCAGCTGTATCTCTCCGCCGACACCTGCAGGCAGGTCCTCAAGTATATCAAAGACGTCGGGGGTCAGCAATACGCGACCGAGTATCGAATAGTTAGACCAGACCTGATCCTTTCGGGGCTTTTCGATCATATCGTCAACGAAGAAGCAGTTGCGGTCCCCCTCGATCGGTGACGTTTTGAGCGAGCAGTATTTTGAGACCAGCTCGTCGGGAACCTCTTTGACACCGCACACGGCACGTCCGTACCTTTCGTACGCCTCGATCAGCTGGCGGCAGACCGGCTTTTCGGAAAAGATAACGTCATCACCGTAGAGAACGACAAAGGGCTCGTCTCCAACGAAGGCGCGAGCACAACCGACGGCGTGTCCCAGCCCTTTTGTGACCTTCTGACGAATGAAATACACGTTTGCACGGGTGGCACATTCGTACATCGCGTCGATCTCGGCGGTCTTACCCGAAGAAATGAGCTTTTGCTCGTATTCGGGAGAAATGTCGAAGTAATCCTCGATCATCTCCTTATCGCGGTTAGTTATTATGAGAATATCCGTAATGCCCGAGGCTATCGCCTCGTCAACAAGATAAGATATCGCGGGGCGGTCAACTATCGGAAGCATTTCCTTGGGGACGGCACGCGAGATCGGCAACATTCTCGTTCCGAGTCCTGCGGCGGGTATAACAGCTTTTCTGATTACCATAGCACACTTCTCCAATATAATGATATTTAATTATACTATACAAAAACAACAAAATCAACAGATAAATGTAAATTAACCGGCTTTTTTTGAAAAAGGCTGTCGTCTGTCGGCGTCATAGGCAAAAAAAGACCGACAAACGCTAAAAAGGTCTGTCGGTCTTATGATGTCAGCTCCACTTGGCGGCGGCGAGACAAGGCAAGAGGTTTTCCCTTTCCTCCCGAGTTTCAGCCACCTCAACACCGCTTATCGGATCCCAGAAATACTGATAACAAAAGTACGACGCTCCGGTGCATTTTTCAGCACTGAAGGTTTTTTCAAGACAACGGCGAAGCACGTCGCGGTTATTTATCCACTCAGTCTTACCTGCCTCGGTTCCGGCATAGCGGTCCTCAACGCCGAGGCTGCCGTCCAGCGCCTTACCGAGCGTCATACCTATCCAAAGGTCGACGCTGTCCGCCGTAATTATAGAGTTCCACTTGTCAACGTTCATATCAAACGCCTGCGTTGCGTGCTCAAATCCGAAATATATCTGGGGGCAGATATAGTCGACGTAGCCCTCGCGCGAGCACCACTTGTAAACGTCGGCATAAAGCTCGGCGTAATCCTTCTCCATAGTTCCGGCAGGACTTATGCCGAAAAGGATATCGGGATCGACCGTCTTCACCGTAGAGTAAAGCTCGGAGACAAGCGAGTTGAGGCTCGAGCGTCGCCAATCCTCAAGCGATGCGCCGCCGCCAAGCTCGGCATACGATAGCGAGTCAAACGAGGCGTCCTGCGTGGGGTAGAAATAGTCGTCCATATGAAGTCCGTCCAGCTCGTAACGCTCGAGCAGCTCGCGAGCTCCGTCAACGATCATTTTTCTGACACTCGGCTCTCCGACATTCAGATACACCCTTGCCGACACGACGGGCAGGTATCTTTCCTTCAGCGTCGGGTCGCTCCACCATTTTTTAAGCTGATACTTTGAAGAGATCAGCTCGATCTGAGCTTCGGTCATCGCCCTCATCGGGTTTATCCACGCGTGGATCGAAAGCTCTCTTTTATGCGCCTCTTCAACGATCACGCCAAAGGGATCGTAGTCAAACTCGTTACCATAAGAGCCGACCACGTAGACCGACGGCGCGTATATCTCGGAGGGATACATACTGTCTCCATTCGGGCGGACCTGCACTATCACCGTATTTATCCCGATGCTCGCAATATTTTCCATCATAACGCCGACCAGCTCGCGGAACTCGGCCTCGTTTCTTTGCGTTGCCCCGCCGTAGACCTCGTCAAGATCATACTGCGAAAGCCACATGGCCTTGACGTCGGTATAGTTGAGTCGGCTCGGCTCGTTCGGAACGTCTATGTCCGGGGGCATCTCCTCGGTGGTCGATACCGTCGTAGTAGTATCGGCAGGCATGGTCGTATCGACCGATACTGTCGTATCTCGAGAGGCAACGGTGGTTTCGGGCGTGCTTACGCCGCCCTGCTCACAAAAGCAGGACGCCAACGAAAAAGCTATGATCATCACAAAAAAGACAGCAAGCGTTCTCTTCATACCTTACCCTTCAAGACACGTTCGTTCACCTAAATTATATCACATAAAAAGTATTTTTACAACTGATAATAAAAATGCACACTAAAATTTAATTTTTTGATGTTACCATAAAGAGACAGATCACGACACCGAAAGGAGACGGAACGATGACCTCGATCGACAAAAAAAAGATAAAAGCAATAAAGACGATCGTGGCGATCGTTGGCGTCGCGGCTCTGCTATCGGCAGCCATCTCCCTTCTCTTCAACCGCTTTTTCGGAGACGGAGGAGAAAGCGGACTCGCCTTCCGCGAGCTGGTTCAGAGCAACCCCGCCGTCGGCGCGTTGATACTGGTGGCGGCGACCGCCGTTCAAGTGGTCATAGCCTTCATTCCCGGAGAGCTGCTCGAGCAGGTCGCGGGGTATCTGTTCGGCAGTTACCTCGGCGCGGCGCTCAGCCTTCTCGGAGGCGTGCTGGGTAGCGTTCTCGTTCTTCTAATCGTTCGAAGGTTCGGTCGTCAACTGGTCTATGCCATATATCCGAAGGAAAAGATCGACGAGGTCTCCTTCCTTCGAAGCGGAAAGAAGAGAAATTTCCTCACCGCCCTCGTCTTTTTCATTCCCGGAACACCTAAGGACCTTCTGACCTACGTCGTTGGTCTTACCGATATGCCGATCTCGACCTACCTGCTTCTGACGACCCCCGCGCGTATCCCGTCGATATTGATGTCAACCGTTTCGGGCGACCTCATCGCCGATATGCTGGGCGGTGAGGAGGCTCTTCAACGAGTTTTGTTTCTCAACGGAGCGGCACTGATCGTCGCCGCCGTCGGGTATATCGTGTATTATATCATAAATCAGCGCCACCGAGAATCACACCTCCGTCGATGCGAAAAGTCCTGCGGAGCCGTGGTGTTCACAAGGGTCGGCGGGAACGTAAAGTATCTTATAATAAAGAGCCGCGCCGGCATTTACGGATTTCCAAAGGGACACGTTGAAGCGGGCGAGACCGAGCGGCAGACGGCAAGTCGCGAAATACTTGAGGAAACGGCGCTCACCGTCGATTTTATTGACGGTTTCCGCATTGAGGACCGCTATACGTTAAAGGACGGGACCGACAAGACCGTCGTGTATTTTCTGGCGAGCTTTGACGGAACGGGATTTTCAAAGCAGGAC
>JAZKZA010000190.1:0-7216 GCA_045612445.1 Eubacteriales bacterium
TTTACCGTTATGGAAAGCTTTTGCGATAAGGTCAAGGTCCGCTCAAAGAAGGGCGTGGGAACGACGGTGACGCTTATAAAGCGGTTTGGCGGACGGAAGACAGACGCATAATGGAGGTGGTCTTTGCTTTGACGGCGGACCGAATGTCGGACGAAAAATACGGCAAGAACGTTTTTCTCATAGAGAGGGCGCAGGCGGGAGACAGTGATGCCGAGGCCGAGATAGTTGAGGCAAACGCGGGTCTTGTCCGTTCACTTGCTCTTCGGTTCAAGGGTCGGGGTATTGAGCTTGAGGACTTACTTCAGATAGGAACGATAGGTCTTATCAAGGCGGCGAGAAGCTTTGACCGAGATCGAGGCTTTGCCTTTTCGACCTATGCCGTGCCGCTCATCGTCGGTGAGATAAAGCGGAGCCTTCGTGATGACGGACTAATTCGAGTGGGGCGTCAGCAAAAGAAGCTCGGAATGGAGCTTCTCGGCGCGAGGACGCGCATTATGAACGAGCAGGGGAGAGACCCGACGATAGGAGAGCTGGCAAAGCTGTGCTCCACGACGCCCGAGGAGGCGGCGATGGCGCTCGACTCTATATCACCGGTGTATTCTTTGTCAGAAGGAGGGGACGAGGACGGTGCAATGCCGCTCGAGAGCCGACTGCCCGACCCTGAAAACGACATCGATAAAACGAGAGACCGAGTTGCGCTGGGGCAGGCGATAAACAGTCTTTCCGAGCTTCACAGAAGGATAGTTTTGCTCCGCTATTTCCGAAATATGACTCAACAGCAAACGGCAGACGAGCTTGGGCTTTCGCAGGTAAAGGTATCGAGAGAGGAAAAAAGGATACTTGAATTTCTGAAAAACGAGCTCGTTTGATAACAAATCGCCAATTTTTTGAGAACAAAATGTAAATACGGCGGCAACAAAGGTTGAAAAATTTTTTAAACTGTGCTAAAATGTGGTCAAAGTTACCAAAACCCAATAACCTTTGAAACTTCTTGGCTTCCGGCGCCCCCTCTATGCCGGATGCTTTAAAGTTTGTTCGTTCGCTGCCGAAAAAATTTGGCGGAATTGACGAACCAGGCTCGGGCGCGATCCCCCATTGTCGCCCGAGCCGCCCTTTTTTATTTTTGTGAAATTTCAGCCGTTAAAAATTACGGCTTTTTTTATTGTCGTTACAAAAAATCCATTGTATTGAAGACGGTAGGGTGGTATAATATAGATATCAAAATAGGAGGTGCGTTATGGAATTTATCGTTGGAGACGACGGTCACGGTCTTCTTTTGAGAAGCTATCTCAAAAGGCTCAGGATATCGTCAAAGCAGTCGGCGCATCTCAAGCGGATCGAGGGAGGCATTACGGTCAACGGAGTACAGGTCACCGTTCGATATCTGTTAAAGTCGGGAGATGTTGTTAGGCTGGCTATTGAGGACGTTCAGTCGGGCGAGTCTGCCGAGCCGGTCGAGCTTCCGCTTTCGGTAATATACGAGGATGACGACCTCGTTGTTTGCAATAAGCCGCCCTTTATGCCGACCCACCCATCTCACGGGCATCATTACGATACATTGGCGAACGCTCTGGCGTTTTATTATGCAAAGCAGGGGAGACCCTTCGTTTTTCGTCCCGTGAACCGACTCGACCGAAATACGAGCGGTGTCGTTATGGTGGCAAAGCACGCTCGAGCCGCCTCGATGATGTATACTGAAATGCTGAACCGACGAATGGAGAAGGAGTACCTTGCCGTCGTTGAGGGTGAGTTGACGGGAATGGGAGTCGTTGATAAAAGTCTGAGACGTACCGCCGAAAGCATCATAGTGCGAGAGGTTTGCGACGCCGCCGCCGAGGGGGCGCAGAGTGCCTTGACAGAGTATCGTGCTGTTTGTGCGAAAAACGGCTTGACGCTCGTTGAGCTTTCTCCCAAAACTGGAAGAACGCATCAGCTTCGCGTCCATATGGCGAGCCTCGGTCATCCGATCCTCGGAGACGGACTCTACGGTCGGGACAGTGATCTGATCGACCGTCAGGCGCTGCACGCTTACCGATTGACCTTCAAACGTCCGTCGGACGGCGAGACCGTTACGGTCGAAGCGCCGCTGCCGAGCGACATAGCAGACGTGCTCGACGGTCACGGCTGTATCAACGAATCCTTTAAGAAAGAAAAGATATGAGATTTATAAGAAGAAACAAACGCGACGGGGAGACCCTCGAGAGGCGCGAGGCAGCGACAGAGCGATTCGGCTGGGGCTGGAGAGTAATATATATATTGTTTGGGCTTTCGGCGGTGGCGTATCTTATTGCCGTGCTGAATCAGGACTTTGCTGATTTCGTTTGCGAAAAGGTGGGGGCAGTCGTCCGTTATGCACTTGCCATACCCACTAATATCTTGCCGTTTTCGCTGGGCGAGGTACTGCTGATCGCGTTGATTCCCCTGTTGGTCGTTGCGGTCGTATATGCTTACCGAAACTGTTGCTCAAGTTGGAAAAGCGTTTGGATATTTGCCGGCAAGATCATTAGCGTCGCGCTGGTCATTCTGATACTGTTCGTCTGGACTCTTGGAGCGGGGTACCATGGAACGACGCTTGACCGTCGTCTCGGCCTTGATAAAAAGGAGGTCTCGGAGGACGAGCTCTACGAGCTTTCAGTTGTGCTGACCGAGCAGGTCAATCGACTTACGTCTGAGATAAGCTATGCCGAGGACGGATTTTCGGAGATGCCGTACTCGCTTGACGAGATGAACGGTCTTTTGCTCGACGCCTACGACAAGCTCAGCGAAAGCTATGACTTTTTGCCGAGAATGTACAGTCGGGTCAAGCCGGTCATGCTCAGCGAGCTGATGTCGTACACTCACATAACCGGTGTGTATTCCTTCTTCACAGGAGAGGCGAATCTGAACGTTGCCTTTCCGGACTATACATTGCCGTATACCGCCGCCCACGAGCTGGCGCATCAGAGGGGTGTTGCCCGAGAGGACGAGGCGAATTTCGTCGCCTTTCTTGCCTGTATGTCGTCGGACGATATTTATATACAGTACAGCGGGTACCTCAATATGCTTGAGTACGTTACGAATGCGTACGCCCGTGCCGTAAACGCAAACCGATGCTACGATTTTGCGACCTTCAGATCGCTGGTGGAGAAATACGGCGAGGTCGCGTCTCTTATGGCGGCTTACGAGGCGGAAAACGGTGAGATGAAGAGCTATGCCGACCTGCTTTCGGCGCTTGAACGGAGCGAGGAATTGAAAAACGCCGTTGACAGCAACGTCGAGCTTTCCGAGGCTTTGGGCTTTTATCTCCACCGCGCCGAGTCGGTCGAGAGATACAATGCCGTTCGTCTCTCACTTGACGGTAACGTCCGTGACGAGCAGAAGGCGTACGATAAGTTTTTTGAAAAGTACCGTTATAATATCGCGGCAACGATATCGGGCGCGGTGAACGACACCTATCTGCAGATGCAGGGAACTGCCGGAACGGCAAGCTACGGAATGGTGGTCGATCTTGCCGTGGCATATTACAAAAACGGTTAACTTTTTCACGTAACGAGCATATAATAAGCAGTGTGAAACAAACACGGAAAACTTTTTTCAAAATATGTCAAAAAACTGTTTATTTTTGTTTCAATATATGGTATAATAGTACCAAACAATGGTTAACCGTTGCTTTTTGAAATCGATGCGCAAAGGATTTGCTTATGGATAAAATTGTGGTCCGCGGAGGTCAGCCGTTGAACGGTACCGTTCGCATAAACGGAATGAAAAATGCGGCACTCCCGATAGTTTTCGCAAGCATAGCAACCGGTGCGGAATGTATCATTGAGAACATTCCGCCGGTCAACGACGTCCTTATGGCGCTTGAGATCATTCGCGAAATGGGTGGCGAGGTCGAGTTTGTCGATATTTTTCAGACTACGGTTAGAATAAACCCGAAGAACATTAAGCCCGGAAGCTCACCGACCGATATGGTTCGCCGCATACGCGGCTCGATATATCTTGCCGGTGCCGAGCTTTCGAGATTCGGATATACCGACGTTGCACTCCCCGGAGGCTGTAACTTTGGTGTTCGCCCGATAGACCAGCACGAGAAGGCGTTTGCCGCACTCGGCGCTGAGGTGGAGAGCGATGACGTACACGTCACGGCGCGCGCTCCGGAGGGTGGACTGTGCGGAACGAATGTTTATTTCGACGTCGTTTCGGTCGGTGCAACCATAAACGCGATGATCGCCGCCGTTCGTGCAAAGGGAACGACAGTTCTTGAGCATGCCGCTCGCGAGCCGCATATCGTTGACGTTGCAAACTTTTTGAACACCTGCGGAGCGAACATCGTCGGCGCGGGAACTGAAACGATAAAGATCCACGGCGTTGAGGAGCTTCACGGCTGTGAGTGCTATACGATAATCCCTGATATGATCGAAGCGGGTACATATATGGCAGCGGTTGCCGCAACAGGAGGTTGCGTCAGGATCGAGAATATAATCCCCAAGCATCTTGACTGCATTTCGAGTGTTTTGCGTGCGATGGGCGCGAGGGTAGATGAGGAAGACGATGCCGTTACGGTTACGACCGGACGCCGTCTCAAGCCGATAAACGTTGATACAAGACCGTATCCCGGTTTTCCGACCGATATGCATCCGCAGTTCAGTGCACTGTTCTGTACGGTCGAGGGGATGTGCGAGGTCACCGAAAACATTTTTACAAACCGATTCAGGTATATAGATGAGCTGAGAAAGCTGGGGGCGGAGATCACGGTCAACGGCAAAACGGCGCAGATATACGGGGGCAAGCCGCTGACCGGTGCTACGGTCAAGGCGGTCGACCTGCGAGCCGGTGCGGCAATGATAATTGCCGGACTTGCTGCCGAGGGAGTAACGTCTATCACCGAGGTGGAATCGATACAGAGAGGATATTCGGGCATAGTTCGTAATTTTAAGGAGCTGGGTGCCGATATCGAAGAGATCGAGTTTGCAAAGCATATCTTCATCGAAGAGGAATAGTAAAATCACCGCACCGCCAAGAGCTCGGCGGTGCGGTGGTTTTTGTTGGAACATTTGTTTGCTTTTTTGAAAAAAACGTGTTATAATGTATTCGATAAAACGAACGGAGGACACCTATGAACGAGCTTTCAGTTAAAGAAAAGAGGGTATACGAGTATATCTGCCGTGAGCTGGAGAGCAAGGGGTATTCTCCAAGCGTCCGAGATATACAAAGGGCGTTGGATATAAAAAGCACCTCGACCGTGCATCTTTATCTCAAGCGACTTGAGGAGATCGGGTACATAACCAAGGAGCAGGGAAAGAGTCGGACGCTTCGTGCCGACGACGTTGAGTACCGACCCAACCGAGTTCCGATACTTGGAAGCATCAGCGCGGGTGCGCCGATTAGTGCCGAACAGAACTTTGACGGATACGTTGACTTCGTTGTGCCGAAAAAATATGCGAACGACGAGCTATTTGCTCTGAAGGTCAGAGGGTACAGTATGAAGGACGTCGGTATCCTTCACGGCGACACGGTGATCGTGCTTCGCACCGATCATGCCGAAAACGGAGACGTGGTCGTGGCGCTGATAAACGAGTCGGCAACCGTTAAGACCTTTTACCGAGAGCGGGGACGCTTCCGTCTTCAGCCTCAAAATCCCGATTTTGAACCGATAATACTCAAAGAGGTAACGCTTCTCGGTCGCGTCATCGCCTGCCAAAGAGAATATTAAAGAAAGAAGGTCAACCGTTCACGGTTGACCTTCTTTCTTTTTAGAGTTGATTATAGATATGGCGCTGACACCAACCATTCGCAGGAAGATAAAGGGAAGTCCTATGAAGTGGTAGAGCTGAAGCGTCTCGCTTCCGAACATCATACCGATAACTATGGTAACAATGGTTGAAAGTCCGCCGAAAGCCGCCATAGTCGAGATCTGTATCCTTGAAAGCGCGAAATTGTTCATCATGACCGCGAGGATCGACGAAACCACGCTCAAGAAGAAGAATCCCATAAGATTATCGGGGTTCAAATAGGGGTCGAAGTAATGCAGTATGTCTCCTCTGAAGAGATGTCTCACAACGTTTACGGCATTAAAGGCGATCGCACCGAGCATACAGGAAAAATACGTTATCTCGATCGAAGAGAAGTGAGACGACGATCTTCTCGAAAAGGCGCAGAAGAAGGAGCCGGCAACAACCGAGCCGAGAAGGAAGAGTATTCCCGCCAGAGTATCCCTGCCGTCGGTCGTGTTAGTGTTGAGCGCAATATAGACGACGCCGAAGATGCCGCAGCCGAGGAATATTTTTTGCAGGAAGGAAGACTTTTCCTTTAAAAACACTTCTTCTATGATGCAGCTCGAGATCGGAGCAAGAGAGCAGATGACCGCAGCCGTTACGTTTGTCGTCATAGAAACGCCGAGCGTTTCGAGCAACATATAAAGAACGGGCTCAAACATTGCGGTGAGCACAAGGTTTTTTATAAACGGAGACTTTTCGCTCTTCTTGAAAAGGTCCTTTACGCCTACCTGTATCTTCCAGACCCGCGTTATCTTCAAGAGCCACATTATGGCAAAGCTGAGAAGAAATCGCAGGGCAAGCAGGTCGAGAACGTCAACGCTCTCGGTCAGTTGAGTGGTGAAGAAGATGGTTGATCCGTAAACGACGCACTTCATCACCGCGCAAAAATAAGCCAAAAAGTTCATATCAAGTTCCTTTTATCACCATTTGCAAACAGCAACGCCGTCCTTCATCGTGATGGTCGTTCCGTAGGGAAGGCTTATCTTTGCGAGATGATCGATAAACGAGGTGTCCTCGGAAAGTGCGGGAAGTCCCTGCTGGGATTTGTTCACGCCATCCTTCATAATGGTTATCGGGAGCAGCTCAAGGTGAGTCAGCTTACCCTTTTCATCGGTTTCCCAATAGGGAATAACGGTCTCCAGCATATCCTTTTCCTCCATAAGACCGCGTGTAAAGTTCGCAGAGCGTTTTTTCAGAAGATCGTGAATCGTGTTTGTAGGTGAGAGACCGTACTTGTTATAGAATTCATAGGGAGCAAACGAAAGACTGTAAAGCTGAAGGACGAAATCGCCAAGACTGTAAAATATCGGGCTATCTTTATATATTTCAATAGCGCGAAGAAGGTGGGGACCGTGTCCGATAACGGCGTTAGCTCCCTTATCGATGAAGAAGCGGCAGACATCCTCAACGAATTCGGGGACATCGGACCGTACTGCAGTCAGTTGGTCGTGGCAGTGCAG